>JACOTK010000270.1 GCA_016178435.1 Actinomycetota bacterium | reverse complement strand
TCCGAGGGCATTTCCGGCTCCCAGTTGGTGGTGGAGGTTGCGTCGTCGCGCCGGTCGTATGGACATCTCGTCGCGATCCAACCTTTCGGAACCCATTTCCTTGATCAGGAGCGCATCGCGCTGAGCGAGTACGCGAGCCTTGCAGCTGTCGCGCTCGACGCCGTGACGACAGGGGAGGAGCTTCGAGCCCAGACCCATGCGGCCCAGGCACTGTTCGATCTGACCCGAGATCTTGCGGCGGTGAGCAGCGTCAAGGAGGTCGCCTACCGCGTGGCGACCATGGTCCCGCGCGTCCTTCCCTCCCACCGGGTCGCGGTGTGGCTCTGGGACGAGCAGTCGGAGGGTCTGCGTCCGATGGGGTTTGCCGGGATCGACCCGGAGGAGGCGCAACGGGCGTCGGCATTGGTACTGCGGCCTTACGAGTCGATCGTGCTCGACATGATGATCAGCGACCACGAACCGGTGCTCCTCGGCGTGGACTTTCGCGACCCGTACCTCGAGAACCTGTTCAGCAGCCTGTTGACCGGCCATGCGGTCCTCGTGCCGATCATCGCCGGCGGGCGCTTCCAGGGGGTGATCAGCGCAGCAGTGGGCGAAGAGACCAACTTGCTGGAGGACGAGACCGTGCTCGAGTGTCTCCGGGGTATCGCCGATCAGACGTCGATGGCGTTCACCAACGCCAGGTTGGTCGAGCGGGTGCGCCACCAGGCGCTGCACGACTCACTGACGGGCCTGCCCAACCAGCGTCTCTTCGAGGACCGGGTCCGCAGTGCACTGGCCGCAAGTCGACGTTCCGGCGAGCCGGTGGGCATGTTCTTCCTCGATCTCGATCGGTTCAAGGCCGTCAACGACTCGCTGGGCCACGGGGCCGGTGATGACCTGCTGGGCCAGGTGGCGAATCGACTGACCCTTGCGCTTCGCGAGGAGGACACCGTCGCCCGGGTGGGTGGCGACGAGTTCGTGTTGCTGATCTCCCGAGCGGGCTCGATCGAGGCTCTGGAAGTGCTTGCCCGCCGGATTCAGGAATCGCTGCGTGAGAGCTTCATGTTGGGCTCCCAGGCCGTGTTCATCTCCTCGAGCATCGGCATCGTGCTCGCCGATGCGGCGGTTGATGACTACCAGAGCCTTGTTCGTTACGCGGACGTGGCGATGTATCGGGCGAAGAGTCAGGGTCGTGACCGGTATGCGGTGTACTCGCCTGCGATCGACCAGCGGGGGGGCAACCAACTCAAGTTGGAGGGGGATCTGCAGCGCGCGTTGGCCGGCGACGAGTTGCAGGTGCTGTATCAGCCGATGGTCGAGTTGAGCACGATGCAGATCGTGGGCGTCGAGGCGCTGGTTCGCTGGGACCATCCCAAGCTCGGGCTCCTCAGTCCTGATTCCTTCGTTCCGATGGCGGAGGAGACCGGCCTGATCGTGCCTGTCGATGCATGGGTGCTCCAGGCCGCCTGTCGCCAGGCCCGTCTGTGGATGAACGCGGGCTTTCCGCCACTGCGCATCTCGGTCAATCTCTCCGTCGAGGACCTCCGCAACTCGGATCTCGCCGAGACGGTCACGGCCGTACTGCGCGAGCACGGGGTGGACCCGGCCATGCTGGAGGTCGAGATCAGCGAGCGCGTCGTCGACGGGGGGGCCCCGGAGATCGTCGCAGCTCTTGATCGCCTCAAGGCTGTGGGGGTCAAGATCGCGATCGACGATTTCGGCACGGGTGGATCGGGGCTGCGCCAGTTGCGCAGCCTGCCCATCGACACCTTGAAGATCGACAAGTCATTTGTCCAGGAGCTCACCGCGGAACAGGGCGAGGCTCCGCTGCTGGCGGCCATGATCAGCATGGCGCACGACCTGCGAGTGCTGACCATCGCCGAAGGCGTCGAGAGCGTCCAGCAGGGTTCGTTCCTGAGGGGCCGTGGCTGTGATCTCGCGCAAGGACACTTCTTCAGCCATCCCATCACCTCGGAGGCCATCACACGCCTGCTTGCACACCGGTAGCGCCGGCGGTCGGGAGGCCTGCTACTTGTCGAAGACCAGTCGCCCGTTGTCGATGACGACGGTGCCGTCCTGTGTGGCGGTTTGAAAGATCGCCTCGGACCCGTCGACCCACATGGACACGGTGAGGGTGTCGCCGGGCATGACCGGCTTGGAGAAGCGGGCGTCCATGGAGGTGAAACGAGCCGGATCCGATGCGCACAGCGTGTGGAGCAGGGCTCGGCCGGTGAAGCCGTACGTGCACAACCCGTGGAGGATGGGACGTTCGAAGCCACCCATCCGGGCGAACGACGGATCGGAGTGCAGCGGGTTGCGGTCACCCGAAAGTCGGTAGAGCAGAGCCTGGTCGTGACGCGTGGCGTAGGACACCTGGTGGTCAGGAGCACGGTCGGGCGCCACGTTGGTCTTGCCCGAAGGACCACGATCGCCGCCCCAGCCACCTTCTCCTCGAATGAAGATCGACGACCGCGTCGAGAACATGGGTTTGTCGGTCGCGGGGTCGACCGAGGTCGACTCGATGGCCACCACCGCGCCTGAGCCCTTGTCGTAGATCCCGGCAATGGTGCTGGTGGTTCGCACGCTGCCCTCGACGGGCAACGGCTGGTGCAGGGTCACCGCCTGTTCGCCGTGGACCAGCATGGCGAAGTTGAAGGTCCCGATGGACCGCAGTGCGCCACCGCCACCGGCGGCCGCGATCACGGCAAAGGTGGGCAGGACCTGCTGGTCGATGCCCTTGGAGTTCTCCGTCGTGAAGGCCAGCTCCTCCGAGGCGTCGAGACTGCCCGCTCCCACGCCGAGGGCGTAGAGCAGGCAGTCCTTCGACGTCCACGAGTTCTCGCTGGGTTCGCTGACGGTTCCGACGGCGTCAGGATTGATGGGCATGGTCGCCTCAGCCGCCCATGCCTGCGGGAGGACGAGCCTGAGCGACGAGATCGTGCACGACCTTGTCCAGCTCGGCTGGGTTCCAGCGGTCGTCCTGCGCGGCCTGTGGGCCCCGGTGCCAACCCTCGGCGATGCTGATCGTGCCACCGGCGACGTTGAAGACCTGACCCGTGATGTCGGCGGCCTGCGTGCTTCCCAACCACACGACGAGCGGGGCGATGTTCTCGGGAGCGAAGGAGTCGAACTGGTCGGGCGCGACCTCGATGGCGCCGAGCCCGAGGTTCTCGGTCATCCGGGTGCGTGCACCGGGGGCGATGGCATTGACGGTGACGCCGTAGCGGGCGAGCTCCTTGGCGGCGATGATCGTGAAGGAGGCGATGCCGGCCTTCGCTGCGCCGTAGTTGGTCTGACCGACGTTGCCGTACAGACCCGAGGCCGAGCTCGTGTTGATGATGCGTGCGTCGTTGGTGCGCCCGGCCTTGGTCTCCTCGCGCCAGTAGGCCGCAGCCCAGCGGGCCGGGGCGAAGGTGCCCTTGAGGTGCACGTTGATGACGGCGTCCCACTCCTGTTCGGTCATGTTGGTCAGCATGCGATCACGCAGGATGCCGGCGTTGTTCACGAGCACGTCGAGGCGCCCGAAGCTTTCGATGGCGGTGTTGATCAGGCGCTGCGCGCCCTCCCAGTCGGCGACGTTGTCGCCGTTGGCGACGGCCTCGCCGCCCATGGCGCGGATCTCCTCGACAACCTCTCCGGCAGGGCCGGTCGATCCGCCGGAGCCGTCGACCTCGGCGCCGAGATCGTTGACCACGACTTTGGCGCCCTGATGGGCGTATTCAAGGGCATGTCCGCGGCCGATGCCCCGGCCCGCTCCGGTGACGATGACAACGCGGCCGTCGCAAATTCCACTCATGGATTCCCCCTATTGGTCGTGGTGCCCAACCCTGATGGGCTTTCCCGCCAACCGTAGGAGCCGGCGGGAAAGCCCGTCAAAAGAGCGTGGCATGCGACTGGGATCAATTCGTGTGACTTCGCACGTAGGCGCCGACCTCGGCGATCGATGCATCGGCCTCGGGCACGTTGCCGGCGAAGAAATGCCAGACGTGAATCATCTCGTCGGCCACCTCCAGCGTCACGTCCACGCCTGCGGCGCGGGCCCGCTCCGCGAGGCGCTTGGAGTCATCGAGCAGCACCTCGTGACTGCCGACGTGCACAAGCAGCGGCGGCAGGCCCTTCAGGTCGGCGTGCAGCGGGTTGGCCAACGGGGTCGTGGGTGATTGGCCCTTGAGGTAGTAGTCGGCCCACTTGAGGAGGTCGGCTTCGTTGACCATGGGGTCGACATCCGCCTTGGTCTGCATGGATTCGCCCTTGGCCTCCATGTCGACCCAGGGGGAGAGGCACACGCCCGCTGCGGGCAGTGCGTCGCCGCCGTCACGAAGGGCCACCAGCGTGGCAACCGTGAGGCCACCGCCGGCGGAGTCTCCGGCGATCACGGTCCGCTCAGGGGTGGCCCCGTTCCGGAGTGCCCAACGGTAGGCGGCGACCGCGTCGTCGAGCGCCGCGGGATGCGCGTGCTCTGGCGCCAGGCGATAGTCGACGGCGAGGACCCGGGCGTCGGCCGCTGCGGACAGATGGGTCAGCATGGACCGATGGCTGGCCAGCGAGCCGATGGCATAGCCCCCGCCGTGCACGTACACGATCGTGCGGGCGGTGTCGACACCCGGGGTCGTGATCCACTCGCAGGGCACCCCCTCGGCCGAAACGGCCTCGATCACCGCTCCCTCGGACTGGGGGTTCATGCCGCCGAGCATGTCGTAGCCGGACCGCATCTGCTCGATGTCGACCTCCTGGCCCTCGGGTCGACCCGCGATCATCGTCCGCATCATGGTGACGATGTTCTCCAACTGCTCACTGCGCATGGATGTACCCCCGTTTCGCCGTCCCGCGTCTCGGGACTCTGGGCCGACCCTACTCCTCAGAAAGTCGTGGTGTCGGCCGATGGAGGTGACAGGACATCGACAGGAAAGGCCCTCGAGAAGGAGGAGCCTATGAGTACCACCCAGGACGCACGCAAGGCGGCCTCAAGGCTGGCGGAAGCCATCCGGGAGGGAAACGAGGCGTCCATCGTCTACTGGCAGGTCCGCCTCGTTGCGATGGAGCGGGGCCGCCGCCTCCGCCATACCGGGGATGGGGCCTGGGGGCCGGAGAACGCGGGGCCGGGCCATACGGCTCCGATCCGCTCCTCGTAGTGCCGCTGGAGGCGTAGACCTCAGCGGGCCTCGCCCATCATGGCCGCCGCGTTGCGTCCGAGGATCGCCGCCTTCTCGTCCTCGTCCAGTGGAAGATCGCAGAACGCGTCGAGGATCCGCTGAGGGTCGGCATACGGCGTGTCGGTGCCGAAGAGGATGCGGTCGGCGCCGTGCGCCCGAATCCAGCTGACGAGTGTCTTGGGGTCAACCATGCCCGGCACGTAGGCGAGGTCCAGATAGGCCCGGGAGCCAAGGATCGGTTCGCTTCCCGCACCCCAGTTGAACATGGCCCCCATGTGCGCGGCGACGAGGCGCAGTCGGGGGAACTGCTGCAGGACATCGAGCAGTCGCAAGGATGCCCCGGCCTTGCCCGAGCCCACCTCGTTGGGGAAATAGGTGCAACACACGACGGGGATACGAGCGCGTTCGATGGCCTGGAAGATCTCGGACATCTCGTCGGAAACGAGAAAGTCACTACCTTCCTTCACCTGCAGCGCGACGTGCATCTTGACGCCTCGAGCGCCCGCTGCGACGGTTCTCTCCAACTCGTCACGCCACTCGGGGTCGCGGGCATGGAGACTCACGAACGGAGTGAAGCGGTCATCCTTCCGGGCTGTCTCGAGCACCCAGTCATTGGTCGCTCGCACCCACTTGGGGGTGCCGGCCACGGGGAGGATCCAGGAGCGGTCCACGCCGATCCGGTCCATGGACACCGTGGCCTCGTCGAGTGTCACCGGACCGGCGAGACGCATGGCGGGGGCCTCGATTGCAGGCTCGGTCGGAGCCGGCTCGGTTGGGACCGTCACCGGTGCGTCGTGGCCATGATGGCAATCGTGCTCGTCGCTCTCGTTCAAATCGGCGGCGGGCCTGGCGCCGATTTGATCATCGGTCGCCACGGGTTCGTCCGGTCGCCCCGGCATTGAGCCGTTGAAGCCGCCGGCGAAGCGACCGAGTATGACCCGGGCCAGGTCGGGGGGGTAGATGTGCGCGTGGGCATCGACAATCATGGCGACCATGGTGACCGCCGGGTCGCCACGGCACAAAACAGGGTCGAGCGACCCCGCCCCTCAGCTGCGGCGATGGATGCGGACGATCGCGTCGAACGCCTGGGCTTTGACGGCCACCTCGCCAAGAGTGGCGAGGATGCGTGCGCCGGCGAGGTCGATCGTCTGTTGGTGCAGGAGGTAGGACTGGGCTTCCGCGAGGACGTCGGCAATGGTGTCGCCCTCGAAGTCGAAGTCGCCGCCCATGTTCAGGACTTCGGGCAGAACGGCATAACCCGCATCACGGAGACGCTGCTCGATTTGCAGCGTCTCCGTGATGGCGTCGTCGAAATAGACCTCGGTGGAGGTCACATCGCGTTCAGGGTCGGGTGTCACGATGAGGCTGTGCCTGCCGCTTCGAGCTTCGTACGAAGCGCCGGACCGAGGATCGCCTTGCCGGGCATGACGATCCTCGATCGCCCGCCGAGCGTGTGCTCTCCGGCTACGCCTCCCGACTTGGCCAACATGACGTCGAGGTGCGTCTGCCACTTGCCGGCGCGCTCACGAAGCTTGGGTGTGCGAGCCAGGTCCTGGATCATCATCTCGCCCTCGACAAACTGCGTGTGCAGGTCGGCCAACATGAAGCCGAGAATGCGCACGGTCGGGGAGTCGACGATGTCCGAGGTCACCTTCTGATGGAACGTGTAGGTGGCGAGCAGGTGAGGAACGAGCACACGGTACGTGCCAACGAGCTTCTCGACCGTCAGGTCACCATCTTCGGGACTGGTGAGCTCCTTCATGAAGGCCTCGAACTCGGGGTTCGCCGGCTCGGCTCGTAGCTCGTCGTTTTCACGCAGCTCGGGAAGACGCAGACGCCACAGGTCGCATGCCCAGGCGTGTTGGTAGCAATGAGGGCCGAACATGGCTTTCACATCCAGCTCGGGAATCGTCGCAACCCAACCACCGAGGGCTGCGGAGATCTGCTGCTCGGCGTACCGGTAGTTGACGATGCGCTCGACGGATTCCTCGACCGTCCATTCGCCGACGAGGCGACGGCGATCCCAGTACGGGAACGGCTGCGCGTGACGAGACGGGCCGTAACCGGCGACGTCGCCGGACCCGTTGCCGTTGGTTGCCGCTTTGGCGGTCTTGGTCGTCGCAGGTTTCTTCGTTGCCATGAGTTACGCCTTCACGATCTTGGGGGCTGCGCCGGCGACCTCGGCGATGTCGGCATCGGAGAACCCGGCAAGCTTGCGGAACTCCACGGCGAGAGGCAGGAAGCCCTCGACGTTGGCGCCGTCGTAGGAGCCGCGAAGGCCACCGAGGCTGAACGCCCGGTCAACCTTGCGCTGGAAGTCAAGCACCTTCTTGCGACGCTTGGGGTCGTTCTCGGTGAGCGCACGGCTCCAGACCGAACCGAAGCGGACGTGGGTGACCTCATCGGCCGACACGTAGTCGACGGAACGCCAGATGGTCTCGTCCTCGGCCTGCTTGCCGAAGCGGATGGTGTCGTTGAACACGTCGAGCGCCAAGCCCTCGAGGCAACGGTTCACGCCCACCACGCGCTCCGCGGGGTCGTTCGAGCAGCCGAACTCGAAGAGGAAAAGGTTCTCGGGGAACTGGCCGATGCGTGCGTCGACGTGATCGAGCAGCGCCGAGTAGATCTCGACGTGACGGGTCTCGTCCCAGCACTGGCGAGCCATGTCGAGCTGGAAGGCCCAGGGAAGCTCCTTGTCGTCGGTGAAGTCCCATGCGCTGCGCCCTGCGGCCTCGAGGGCCTGCATCTCACCCATGAAGATGCCGTGCATCTGGGTCTTGATGAACAGCGGCGCCTCGTCGTCGGTGGGACGAACCCGCTTGAACAGGTTGCCACTGGCGCCGCCCTGTTCCTCCATCATCTCGCGCATCTCGTTGTTGGAGAGCAGCATGTTCATGGTCTCTTCGACCTGCTCGACCGTCACCTCCTCGGCCATGAGGAAGTCGAGTGGCACCGGCGTGCGAGTGAATCGGTCGTCACGAGCAAGCTCGTCGGACGTCATGAATTTCTTCATGATGCATTACCCCCTTGTTGGAATTGCCTATTTGGCTTGGGTGGCCAAGAGCTCTGGCCAGTTTTCGAGAACGAACGGGCGGTTCGAATCGCGAATCTTTGCGGCACGTGGATCGTCCATCGGGACGATGGCATCCACGGGACACGGGTCATAGCAGCGGTGACAGCCAGGACACTTCGCGCCGTCGACCACGATCTCGAAGTCGTCGCTCATGAATATGGCGTCGTAGGGGCACACCCGTACGCAGATGTTGCATTCGATGCAGCCTTCAATGATGACGTAGGGAGCCCCGTGCCGTTTCTTGAATGTGCGTGCCACGGCCTCAACGATACACGGAAGGCAGTTTGTCGCAAGCCATCCTGGTATCGGTGTGACGACCTAGAGTCCCCGTATGAGACGTGACGAGTTGCAGGATGTGACTTATTCGGTGGACAAAGGCCTGGCGTGGGTGACGATCGATCGATCCGAGCGCTACAACGCTTTTCGTGCCCGGACGGTCGACGAGCTGATTGCCTGCCTCAAGTCGGCCTGGGCCGATCGATCGGTGGGTGTGGTGGCTCTGACGGGTGCGGGCGACAAGGCCTTCTGTGCCGGAGGGGACCAGAAGCAACGCCGTGAGACCGGTGACTACGGGCCGAGCGAGACCGGACTGTTCGAGGTGGAAACGCTGCACCGGGTGATCCGCGACATCCCCAAGCCGGTGATCGCCGCGGTGAACGGCATCGCCATCGGCGGTGGCCACGTGCTGCACGTGTTGTGCGATCTGACGATTGCGGCCGACCACGCGACCTTCGCGCAGGCCGGGCCCAAGGTCGGCTCGTTCGACGCGGGCTTCGGTACGGCCTACCTGGCATCGGTGGTGGGTGAGAAGCGGGCCCGGGAGATCTGGTACCTGTGTGAGCAGTACGACGCGCAGACGGCGCTGCAGTGGGGCCTGGTGAACAAGGTCGTGCCCGGCGCCGACCTGGCCGGCGAGGTCCGGATCTGGGCCGACAAGTTGTTGGCGAAGAGCCCGACGGCATTGAAGGTGCTCAAGCACTCGTTCAACGCGGCAAGTGAGTCGGTGGCCGGCATCGGCACGATGGCCTGGGACACGCTCGATCTGTTCGTCACGAGTGACGAGGCCCTCGAAGGGGTGAGCGCATTCAACGAGAAGCGACCTCCCGACTTCTCCCCCTACCGTTAGCCGGGCTTTCCGCCCCGGCCATGACCCCCTGCGGGCGATCGCTCAGGGGCGGTTCGTTGCGAGCACCTCGGCGAGCAGGGTCCGGGCGTCGCCGCCGGGATCGCACTCGAGCAGGCAGGTCTCGTCCAACACCATCGATGGCCGACGGGATTCCTCCCAGCCCGACCACGTCGGAATACCCGGGTGGGTGGGGTCGCCGTCGTGCGCAAAGGCCGTCCAGGCGCCGTGCAGGTTGGAGGCGAGCTGCTGCATCGCGGGGGTGACCGGTCCGCAGAGTCCCTTGACGCCCGGCTGGTGCAGGTTGTCGAAGACGAAGGGAACCTCGAGCACGTGGCAGGCCCCGAGCGATCCGCCGAAAGCCGGGGTTGCCCAGGTGAAGAGGTAGCCGAACGAACCGGACTGGTGTCGAGCATGCAGGTCGAGCAGCGCAATCGCGGGAATGCGAAAGATGCGGTCGGTCTCGATGGCCGCCCAGACCTGGGGGGCGCTGAGCTCGGGTCGAGCGGCCCGATACTGCTCGACGAGAGGGGCCCCACTGCCGTTGCCCAGCCGTTTGTCGCAGCGTTCGATCAAGGTGTCGTCGGTGAGCTGATTGGTCTGTTGATCGAAGAGCGTGAAGAAACGGACCTCGTCGAGATTGGTGCCCACGAGCAGACGAACAGGTGCGGGGCCACCACGGCCGATCGCTTCCGACGGCTCGAGGGGAATCACCGAGCCGTCGACCACCGGACGCCAGGGCATGCCGGTTTGGAGGTGCAGGCTGCGCACGTCGGCCTGGGCCGCGAGGATGGACTCGCACGGAACCTCCCGGAGCCGCTCCACAACTCCTCGGCCGGCGTCGAGCCCAAGGGCGTCGAGCAACTGTCGGGTGACCTTGGAAGCCTCGTGGGTGTCGATGACGTTGTCGGCAGCTCCACTTTGCAGGATGGCTTTGTGGAACAGGCCCTTCGCCGGAGCACAGGCGAGCAGGGCCCCGATGCCCATGGCCCCGGCGGACTCACCGAACACGGTGACGTTGTCGGGGCTTCCGCCGAAACCGGCGATGTTGTTCCGTACCCACTGGAGGGCGCCAACCTGGTCGAGCAGACCGGCGTTGCCCGACGATGCAAGCTCGTCGTCGAATTCGGCCAGGTGGAGAAAGCCGAGCGCGCCGAGTCGGTAGTTGATCGTGACGACGACCACGTCGCCATTGACGGCAAATGCGGACCCGTCGTACCAGGGGGCGCGACCGGACCCCGAGAGGAACGAGCCACCGTGGATCCATACCATCACCGGCCGCCCGGCATCATCGAGGCCCGGCGTCCAGACGTTGAGGGTGAGGCAATCCTCGCTCATCTCCGGCGGCTTTGACCCCAGCATGCGGTCGACGCTCGACGTGTTCTGCATCGACGCCGCCGAGAAGGCGCCGGCCTCCCGAACGCCGACCCAGGGGCTCGGGGGCAGTGGGGGAGCGAACCGCAGCCTGCCCAAGGGGGGCTGCGCGTACGGGATGCCCTTGAAGACGTGAGCCTCGCCACTGCGTCCACCCTGCAACAGGCCGAGCGATGTTTCCACCGGGCTGTTCATGGTTCCATGCCGGAACGGCGCAGAGCGGACTTGGCGCGGCTCATGCTCAGCTGATGGCTGCGTAGTTGGCGAGCGCCGCTTCGACGGTGTTGGTGTCGACACCGACCTCCTGGATGACCGCGTCGATCCAGGGCGAGCGTCCGCGGGCGGCCACGGTGACGGGGCGATCGAGGTCCGACATCTGGGCGGCCATGCGGGCGAAATTGGTCGCGTAGTCGGGGGGACGCACATCGGTGGACAGCTCGATCAGGGCGAACGGGTCGGGGGTGGGTCGATCGAGCTCGGTCGGTGGATGCGCAACGGTCAGGATGTGCGCCGAGCTCGGTCCGCTGTTCTGCCCCCCGAAGAGACCCGGCCCGTCGGTGATGACTGCGCCGCGTACCTCCTTGGAGCGTGCCCCTGCGATCAGGAGCGCAACGTAACCTCCGAGTCCGCGGCCGAGGATGGTGACGTTCCCCAGGTGGGCGATGGCGATGTCGACATCGGCCATGAGCATCTCACTCGTGTAGCCGCCCCCCAGGGGAACGGTCGATGCGCCATGGCCCGTGAAGTCCAGGGCCCAAACGGGGCCGGGCCAAGCGGCTGCCGATGTCGGCACCGAGATGGGCGATGCCTCACCGAGGCCGTGCAGCAACAGGAGTGGACGACCGTCACCCTCGGCCAGGTGATGCAATGCCAATCGGGCTTTGACATGGGTGAGCATGATGGTCTCGGAAGGGCTCATTGGTCTCTCGGGTGGTCTCGGTGGGTCAGGTCGGTCAGGGTGTGGGGAGGAAGTCCAGGATGAGTGTCGCCACCTCGGCCGGTCGCTCGGCATGGACGAAGTGCCCGGTTTCGGCGAGCGACTCCAGGCGCCCGCCCGGCGGGAGGTAGGGCAGGACGTCATGGGGTTTGGTTCCCCAGCTCATCGCGTCAGGCTCGAGACCGAGCACCCCCAG
>JACOTK010000269.1 GCA_016178435.1 Actinomycetota bacterium | reverse complement strand
CGTGAGGCGAGCGCTCCCTGCCCCCAGCCCTCGCAGGAAGCGCACGTCCAGCGCCGAAGGCACACGATCGCCCACCAGGGCCCTCGCCGCGAGCACCGTGCATGCAGCGAGCGCGCCGCCGAACGCGCCGCCGAACGCGCCATGAAGCTCGCGCCCGATCGTGAAGGTCCACGACCCGTCGTTGCCCTGCTCACCCCCCAGGAACTCGACGGCACGCATGGATCAGCGCCCTCGGCGCCGGGTGGAGCCACCGGCCTCGACAACACCGGAAGCCGCGTCGACATGGGCTCGAGTCCCAGGCGGTAGCTGTTCGCGAGCCACGAGCCCATGGTAGTGGCGCGTTGGGATCGCTGCCCAGGACACCGGGTTGAGGAGCCGACCGCATCGCAACCGGCCCGAGCGCCGCCGAGGCCGGCAGCGTTGGGGCTCTTCTACCGGTCCTCGAACGGCGCCGAGGCGAGATCAAAGGCGCGATCGAGGTCATCGGCGATACCCAACTCGGAGGCCCACCGATGGAGATGGTCGAGATCGAGGTGTCGCTGCACGCTGATCATGGCCACCACATCATCGAGCTGCCGCTGTGAGCCGGCTGCCTTCCCCCATTCGAGCTTGGCCAGGATCGTGTCCTCCACCGTGGCGACAGCCGTCGAGACCCCAAGAATCGTGACGGGTCGGCGACGCTCGAATTCCGCTCGACTGAACGGCCGATCCTTCCGCAACAGCAGATCGACCTTCCAGCCGGTCATGGTGTCGATCAGGTTGAACTGGTCTCGCAGGACCCCATCGACGACCGGGTTTCCGAGGTAGTAGCGGGAAGGATCGAAGCAGTCGACAAACATGGCCACCTGCTCGACCTCGGCAACGATCACCAGGTCGATGTCCCGCGTTGAACGAGGTTCGCCGTGGTGGGTGGAGGCAATCGAGCCCGCGACCATATGGGCGATGCCGGCGCGATCGAGGTGCGCCACCACGAGAGCCAGGGTCTCAGCAAGCGACATCGGGACCATTGGCCGTGTCGACCTGAACCCCGTAGAGCGTCTCGATGAGGACGTTCAGCACGCCGCGATCGGTCAGCGACGGGTTCCGGGAACGCATCGCCGCCATGGTGATGGCTCGCAGCTCCTCGGACATCTCGATCGCTAGCTCGACCCGCCGTCCCGGCGTCATGGCGCGATAGAGGTCGAGATGTCGAGAGCGGGTCAGGGCGTCGGTGTCCACAACCACCTCGGTGAGCCTATCCGACGGTCGAGACCTGCCGTGACGCTGCGCGTTGACTCACCTTGTTCGACCGATGCAGGGCAAGCACCGAGCCGGCGGCGAGGATGCCTCGCCAGAGGCAGAGCCGACGGAGACAGAGCCAACAAAGACAAAAACGGCAAAGTTGGTATCTGAATAGACCATGCCTGCTCTACTCCTTCAGTCACGGATCTCACCGTGCAGGAGAGGAGCAATCATGTACGAGGACACGATTCCGAACTGGTGGAATCTGCTGCGCCGACCACCACATTGGGTGATGCACGATCAGTTCGAAAAGGTCGTCACGGTACGGGTCGATGCGAGGACTTTTCACGACTTCAATTCGATGCAGAAGATCACCGCTCAGACGCTGGGGCGTCTCGGTTGTGAGGGGTGCCATTCGGGCTTCGACATTCGCTACCTGTTGGAGCGTGAGTTCCACGTGAACCCCGCCGGCGAGGTCGTTCCGATCGAGACGGGCTTTCAGGTCTGATGGGGCGGCTCGACCTTGGGGTGGGCATCGTGGTCTTTCCCGACCTGTTGCCGATCCTCGACGACCTTGGTGACCTCGTCGATTGCCTCGAGGTCGAGCCGCAGACCTATTGGCTGCCGACCGCAGACCCCGGCGCTCCGTGGCGCTTCGACGAGGACGCCCGTGACGAGCTCGTTGGTCGACGACGTCCGATCCTGGCGCACGGCGTGAGCGGACCGGTCGGCTCGGCGCACCTTCCCGACGCTCGAACGCTCGATCACTTTGCCGCGTGCGTCAAGACCCTCGGCGCCCTCGGAGCAAGTGAGCATCTGTCGTTCAATCAAACAATCATCGACGGGCAACGTATCGAAGCGGGGCTCTTTCTTCCTCCCTGTCCGAACGAGGCCGGCGTCGCTCGTTCCATTGACGCGATCAGGGAATACCAACGACGACTGGACGTGCCATTCAGTGTCGAGACCGGCGTGAACTACCTCCAGCCCTATGCCGGCGAGCTTCCCGATTCGATCTTCACCGCGCATGTCGCCAACGGCGCCGACTGCGGCATCCTGCTCGATCTTCACAACCTGTGGTGCAACGAGTTGAACGGCCGGGAACGAGTGGTCGATGCGCTCGATCGACTCCCTCTCGATCGGGTGACCGAGGTCCATCTCGCCGGAGGGCTGCAACGAGACACCCACTACCTCGACGCCCACAGCGGCCTGACGCCCTCGGCGCTGTTGGAGCTCACCGAGGTCGTCCTTCCACGGCTGGCAAACGTGCGAGCCGTGGTGTTCGAGATCATGCCCACTTTCCTCTGGCGAGTCGGGCTCGACCCCCTGGTCGATCACCTCGCCGAGCTGCAACAACTGGTCGCACGTGCGCGACGCGCCAACGTCGTGGGTGGCATGCGGCGCCTGTCGATCGGTGAGGCTCCGGGCGACGGAACCCTGGCCGTCGAGCCCGAGGAATGGGAACGAACCCTGGTGGTTGCCGCCACGGGCTGGGGCGCCGCGCATGGGGAGCAATCGAGCGACCCGGCACTGGCGATCATGCGCCACCTGGTCGACAGCGGGCGGCGAGGACGCGTGACCGCGGCGACAAGGTTGACCATTCGCCTGTTGCTCGTGTCAGCCGGTGCCGAGGTGGTCGATCGGCTCTTCGACGACTACTGCGCCTCGACACCGCCGAGCCTGTGGGGCCATGACGAGGGGATGCGCTTTCTGGACTGGATCGAGGCGCTCCCCCACGAGCGACTCCCCCGGCTCTCGGATG
>JACOTK010000247.1 GCA_016178435.1 Actinomycetota bacterium | reverse complement strand
GATCGCACGAGCTTCGTCATCGCTCATCGGCTCTCCACCATCCGCGACGCCGACACCATCCTCATGATGGACGGGGGTCAGATCGTCGAGCAGGGCAACCACAAGGAGCTGTTGGCGAAGGGCGGCGCCTACTTCGCCCTGTACAACTCCCAGTTCGCCGCGCCGGCGGCGGAGGTCGCCTGACAAGAACGCCATCGGATCTCAGCAGCTCACAGTCGATACACAGGTTGAGCCTTCGCTCGTCATGGAATCAGAAATCGAGCAGGATCCGGAGGGTTCGAGCAATCGCAAAGAGGGCCTCGTCGCCCGCCGCGCCGAGTCGGGCGACGAGGCGCCGCTCCGATAGAGACTTCACGTCCTCGCATTTCGCGTAGCTGGTCTCGTCGAGACCCGACGCCCCCGGCTCGATCTCGATGTGGGATGGAAGGTCGCGTCGGGTCGTCGACTCCGAGGGCCGATAAGTTGCCTCAGTTGCCACTGCCCGAGCCGGAATCCGATGAGCCGGAGCCCGATGAGCCGGAATCCGATGAGCCGGAACCCGATGAGTCGGAGGAGTCGGAGTCGACATCAGACGTTGTTGGGCTGGAAGAGGAATCCGACGGGACCGAGGCGTCGGACCTCGGCTCATCGTCGCTCCTGGCGCCTCGACCTTCCTCCTCGTTCTCACGTGCCTTCTGCTCGACCTCGTCCGTGTCCGAGTCGTCTTTCTTGGCCTTGTCCTCGTCAGCCTCTCCGACATCCGACCTGTGCCCGGACTCGTCGCCGATCACGTCGTCGGGATCGTCCGCCACATCAGAGCTGACGCCTTCACCCGCCTTGGCCAACTTTGCCTCTGCCTTGGCCAGCGCCTCGCTGCAGTGCTCGTCCACCTTGGATCGCGCTTCCCGGTAGTGCTCGTCGAGGTTCGCCGAAGCTTTCTCGTTGTCCACCTGAGCGCTCTGCTTGGCGTACTGCTCATCGACATGGGCCATGGCCCGATCGCAACGCTCCTTGATGCGAGCCTGTTGCGCTGCCGACACGTCTGCGGACATGGCCGGATCGGCCAGGCTGCCATCGGCGCCCTCGGGTACCGTCAGATCGGTGATGTTGTGATCGACTTCGGCGAGCAATGCCTCCACCTTGAAATCGCCGGCTGCGGCAACCTTGGCGACACTGGTGGCGTGGGGATCGGGGAATTGAACGCCGACGGCGCTGACCTTCTCGGCAACGAAGGACTGCATGGGGCCCGGTAGGGCGCCGGCGGCGCCAAGGCTGCCGACCGTGGCCGCTGTTGCAGCGCCGGCCAGCGCCATCTTGCCTGCCAATGTGGTGAGAACCGCTCCGATCATCTTGCGTACTCTCCGTTTCGGTAGCCCGGCTGCCTGCGGCGCAGGTCCGGTGGCGTTGCTCGCTGTCCTCACGGACAGGTCGCCTTTGTCGGTTGGAACGAGACCCTCGACAAGGAGCGAGGCCAAGGCCGGTCCGACCTGCGGCGGGTGCGACAGGTAGGTCCGGCGAACCTCCTCGACGAAGGCAACGAGACCGATCAGCTCCTGGCCGGGTGTTGTGCTCCCGGCCAGGAGCTGATCGATCGTCGAGTCGTCGAGTCCATGGCGTTTCATCTCATTGGGGTAAACGTCGTCAGAGGCCATGAGGGGTACGCTCCTCGCTCATCTTTTTCCGCAACGTCGTCAGGCCACGGCGCTGCAGGGCCTTCACGGCGCCAACGCTCTTGCCCACGGCGCGGGCAACCTGTTCGACCGTGAGATCACCCAGGATGCGCAACAGCAGAACGTCACGCTGATCGGGAGCGAGCATCGCCAACTGTTCTCGGACCCAGTCGGCCTCGATGCCGGCGAGCTCGTCGTGGTCGTGACGATCGGGCAGCCCGACTGCCTGCTGGGGAGAGAGGTAGGCCGAAACGGGGCGTCGCGACACCTGACGACGATCGTCGATGAGGCGGTGATGGGCAATGGTCAGGACCCACGAGCGAAAGGACTCCTCATTGCCATCGAAGCCCTCGAGACGGGTGAACGCACGCAGGAAGACGTCATTGGCCAACCCGTCAGGGTCGGTTGCCCCCTGTGACCGGAGATAGCCGGTCACCGATACGGCCAGCGACTCGAACATGGCGGCGAAGGCCCAGGCCGCACCCACTCGGGCTGCCGCCAGAACCTCCGGAAAGGACGAACCGATACGGCGCTGACCGCGTGGTGGTCCTCCATCGCCGGCGCTGTCCACGCGCGAGGTATCGACGGACTGTGCCCACCACTGGAGCGTCACCCTGATCGCCCTTGGTGCTTCGCCTTCCATCGTGCGCGCACATCGATCGCAGCGCGGGCCGACATGACCCGTTGGGCAGTACTGTGTTTCCCATCATGCATCGAGTAGCGGCGGTCGGGATCGATTCGGCCGATCGCGCTCTCATCGAACGACTGATCCACGAGGGTCGGCTTCCGAACCTTGCACGCCTGCAGGCCGTCGGCCGTGAGGTGCGGTTCAACAACGACATCTACGGAAAGCCCGAGGAGGCATGGACCTCGTTCCTCTACGGCGATGCCCCCTACAGGGCCGGCTACTGGAGCAACCTCACCTTCGATCCCGCTACCTACCGTTCCTATCGGCAGGGGACCTTCGACGGCGTTCCCTTCTACGCCGGCGGGGGAAGACGATCCCTGGTCTTCGATGTCCCGAAGTCCACCCTGGCGTCGGATGTCGTGGGCACCCAGATCACGGGATGGGGCGCACATGCCGCCTCGTTCCCGCGGGCATCGAGGCCCACCGGTCTGATCCGCGAGTTGGACCGACGCTTCGGACCCCACCCGACCCTGGGAAACGACTACCACTCCGGCTGGTATCAGCCCGACTTCGTGGAGGAATTGGCGGATTCACTGGTCGAGGGCGCCGCCATCCGAGCCGATGCGACCCGATGGCTCCTCGATCGCAACACCGACTGGGACCTGTTCCTGACCGTGTTGAGCGAGACCCATTCCGGGGGCCATGAGCTCTGGCACGGCGTCGACCCGAACCATCTGCTCGCGGCTGCCCCGACCGCTGCGGCAGCAGGCCGACGACTCGTCGAGGTGTATCAGGCGGTGGATGGGGCGCTCGGGCGCATCATCGAGGGGCTTCCCGTGGACACGACGCTCGTGGTGTTCTCCGTGCACGGCATGAAGGCCAACGACAGTGATCTCGCCACCGAGCTGTTGTTGCCCGAGTTGTTGCATCGTCACTGCGGAGGCCGCCCGAGGCTCGGCGGCCCGGATCACAAGCTGTGGCGCGAACAGGGTTACCCCGCCGTGCTGCCCGATCCACGTCGCCGACCGATGGCCGCAGCGCGCGACGCGCTCGACGCCCCGTTGGCCGAGAGACTCCGGCGCAAGGCCGCATCGGGACCTCTGCTCGACCTCGAACGGGCACTTCGCAGGTTCCGGGGCAAACCGCCGGGTCACCGTCCTGTCTGGAAGACCGCAGCCGACGCAGCGCCCGAGACCGATCCGAGCGACATCGGGCCTGCCATGTTGGAGGAGCCGGCGACCGACTACCCCAACCTCTGGTACCAGGGGCAGTGGCCGTCCATGCGAGCGTTCTCGCTGCCCTCCTTCGGCGAGGGGCGTATCCGGATCAACCTTGCCGGACGTGAGCGCGACGGGATCGTGGAAAAGGACGACTACGAACGAACGTGTGGCGAGCTCGAACAGCTCCTGGCGGCATCGATCAATCCCCGGACGGGCCACAGCATCGCCGCGGAGGTGGTTCGCAGCCATCATGGTGATCCCATGGACCCAACCGCTCCGGACGGCGATCTGATCATCAGGTGGGATTCGGCCGTCGATGCCCTCGCTCATCCCGAGCTGGGAACGATCGGGCCGTTCCCGATGTTTCGCATGAGCGAGCACAACAACGACGGCTTTGCCTGGGTGTCGGGACCCGGCATCGAGTCGGCGCGCCTGCAGGATCGGCCGACCGAAGCCCTCCCCCTGCTCATCCTCGCTCTCCTGGAGGGCAGGGTTCCGTCCTGAGCCGACACCCGGCTTCGGAGGATCAGGGGGGAACGTGAGCACCGAGCCACTGGTTCAGAGCCTGCGCAGGAAGTGTGCCGACCTGGAGGGCAGCTGTGTGGCGACGGGGGGTCGATGCCAAGGGCAGGGTATGCGAGCTTGGGGTTGCAGGCGCCGAGGATGATGTGGGTCGACGTCAACGTCGGGGTCGGCGGCTCAGGTGTCTTGCCGTCGCCACAGGGCTTCGATGGGCAGAGCAGTCAACTTCGGCCCAAGGGGTATCGCCTCGGGTGTCATCGACAGGAGATAACCGGCATGAAATCGATCCCCGAGACGATCGGCGAGGAACCGAAGACCACGGGCATCTCGTGGCGTCACGGCTGCGGTCGCCTTGGTCTCGATACCGACAACACGCCCGTCGGGATGCTCGAGAACGAAGTCGACCTCAGCCCCGTCTCGATCTCGGAAGTGCCCACAGGTGACGCCATGTGGGCTCCAACTGAGTTGTTTGCGAACCTCCATCGCCACAAACGACTCGAGGAGGGAGCCGAGCGGCACGGTTGGGTCGCTGGATCGTTCCAGGGTGGTTCCCGTGAGATGGGCGGCGAGGCCGCTGTCGACCACGACGAGCTTGGGCCGACGAATGACCTTCTTCGACAGGTTCGTCGACCAGGCCGGGATCAGTTGAATCACGAAGAGATTCGAGAGCAGGGCCAGGTAGCCATCAAGTGTCCGTGGAGGCATGCCCAGGTCGTTCGCGAGGCTCGTGACATTCAGTTCTTGGCCACTTCGAGCAGCGCAAAGGCGAATGACGCGTGGGATGTCGGCGATGCGCTCGATGCCCGAGACATCTCGAATCAGCTTTTCGGTCAGTGAGGTGAGGTAGGAATCGAACCACGCCTTGCGGCGATGCGGTTGCCGAGCGGTGGCCTCGGGGAAGCCCCCTTTCACCATGAGCGCAAGATAGTCACGACGGTGAAGGACGCCCGGCCTCATGTCCGGTGCGTGATCGTCGAACACCCTATTGATGAAATCGTCGACGACTCCGGCGATCGACCGCTGCCTTCAGCGCCCGGAAAAGCGGCGGTGCGAACTGGACCTCGTCGATGACGAGCGGGCCCTCGATGCTTCGTTCGACGAAGCTGCGCGGATCGGCGTTGGCGGCGTCTCGCTGGGG
This sequence comes from Actinomycetota bacterium, assembly GCA_016178435.1. GTDB lineage: Bacteria > Actinomycetota > Acidimicrobiia > Acidimicrobiales > CADCSY01 > JACOTK01. The sequence continues at coordinate 1,217 of JACOTK010000247.1, read as the reverse complement.
TACGTCGTCGAGGGTGACCAACTGTCCACCCGCCATGTCCATGAATTGGCGGGCAAGTGTGCTCTTTCCAACCTGTCTCGCTCCATTGATGGCCACGACCGGTGTGTCATGAGCTGCCTCGCTCAAGGCCGCAAGAGCGATCCGGCTGACTTCAGCCCGGCCTGTCTTGGTTGTCATGCCCTCGACGATACCAGTTGTCGACGGAACTACCTGCGGATTTGTCGATATGCATCTTGCGGATTTGTCGGTATCCATCCTGCGGATTTGTCGACGTGGGGGCTCACGTGGAGGGGAGAAGGAGCGGGTTCCTGACTTCGGCACGCACCCACGGCGAATGAGCTTCTACAGCGAGAGATGCAGACGCATTGCCTCGTCGAGCAGAGCCATCGCCGCTGGCGGGACCACGCCGACCCGGTCCCCGATCCGTTCGACGGTGACGGAACGAATCTGCTCGGCCTGGGCTTTCGAGTCAACGTGCAGCCCGGTCTCGGACGCCACAAGCATCACCTGGAACGGGTACACACGATTCACGTTCGAGGTGACCGGCACGACCGTCACCACCCCGCGACCGAGTCGGGCGGCTGTGGTGTTGGCGCCGTCGTTGCTCACGATGATCGCCGGTCGTCGCTTGTCCGCCTCCGCGCCTCGAACCGGCTCGAGATCGACCAGGCGGATCTCACCGCGACGCATCGGTCAACCCATCCCCCACCGCTGCATCCCAGTCATCCGATTCGCCCGAGTCCTCCCACTCGTTCCATGCATCCTCGTACGCTGCTCCCAATTCCGACGCCCGGAGGAGTCGAACCGCTCGGTGGACAACCGCCGAGCGTGACTCGATGCCCTGCGCCCTGGCATAGGAGTCGAGGAACTCGACATCCTCGGCCGGGAGACTCACACTTAGCTTCATACTCTGATGCTACCAATGCTCCCACTGGTTTGCTACCCTCGGAGGAACGCCTGGGGCGAGCGCTAACCCACCGCTCGGAAGACCCCGATGATACCAGTTGTCGACGGAACCACCTGCGGATTTGTCGATACTCATTCTGCGGATTTGCCGACGTGGGGCTCACGCGGAGGGGAGAAGGTGCGGGTTCTTTTGACCATGGTCGTTGACCATAGTAGGATTGTGGGATGGAAGAGATCGCCATCTCCAAGTTCAAGGCCACGTGTCTTGCCGTGCTCCAGGAAGTCCGACAAACGGGCAAACCGATTCTGGT
>JACOTK010000246.1 GCA_016178435.1 Actinomycetota bacterium | reverse complement strand
CGGCGGCATCATCCGACACGGCGCCAAGTTGCTCTACGCGTATTGCGAGGCGTCGGTTCCCTGCGTCCAGGTGATCACCCGCAAGGCCTACGGAGGTGCCTACGTGGTCATGAGCTCCAAGTCGATCGGAGCCGATCTCGCGTTCGCGTGGCCGTCTGCGGAGCTTGCGGTCATGGGCCCCTCGGGCGCGGTGGAGATCATCTATCGCCGTGAGCTGCTCGAGTCGGCCGACCCGGCGGCGAGGCGGGCGGAGCTGATCGAGGACTACACCGAGCGTTACGCCAATCCCTATGTCGCAGCGGAACGTGGCTACGTCGATGATGTGATCGACCCCGCCGAGACCAGGATCAAGCTCATCGCGGGACTGGACATGTTGCGTTCCAAGCGTGAGGAATTGCCGAAGCGCAAGCACGGGAATGTGCCGCTGTGAGTGGGATCGGCATCACCGGGATCGGCTCGCCGAACGGCCGCTCCTCGCCGACCCCCGAGGAGACCGCTGCCATCGTGGCGGCCATTGAGGTTGCGTGGCCACGGCCGGATGTGTCGTAGGAGCCGACCGGGGCAGCCCTGGGAGCCTCCTGGCGATTCTCGGGCCGCTGGTGGGCCAAGCCGATAGCAAGCCGGAGGGCTCGACCCTGGTGAGCGCGTCGCATGAGGTGGTGGCCATGGAGGTGGAACTGACCACGGTGGCCGATGACGAGGCGGTGCTGTTCGTGGGCAGCGAGGTCCGCCACCACATCGATCTCGATCCCGACACCGATTACGTCCTTGACGACGTCGAGGTGCACACGCTGCCCCGGCCTCCCGGCGACCTCCTCTCCGTGGTGGCCACGGTCAATGACGTGCACTTCGGCGAGACGAGGTGCGGTGTGATCGACGGTACCGACGTCGGGCCGATCCTTTCGGTCGAGGAGGGTGAGCCCCCGTACCCCGAGACCATGAATCGGGCGGCCCTGGCCGAGATCCTCGCACTACGCGATGGGGCCGGTCCCGATGCCGTGGTGGCGAAGGGTGACCTCACGACGATAGGAACCGACGAGGAGTACCGGCAGTTCCTCGACTGCTACCAAGTGGGACTGGGCGACCGACTCCACCACGTGCGGGGAAACCACGATGCCTATCACGGAGGAACGTTTGCCGCCGAGGCGCCGTTCGAGGTTTCCCTTCCCGGTGTGATCCTCGCCGTGATCGACACCACCCGTCCGGGACATGCGAACGGCCAGGTCACCACCGACGATCTCGAGTGGCTCGACGAGCTCGGTGCGAGGGCGGATCGGCCGGTTCTCGTCTTCGGCCATCACCATGTGTGGAGCCCCCTGTCGAAGCGGCGTGAATCCGGCTACTTCGGGATCGTGCCCGACGATTCCGACCGCCTCATCGAGGTCGTGGCGCGTCGTGCAGCCCTGACCGGCTACTTCGCGGGACACACCCATCGCAATCGAGTCCGGCGCTTTCCGGCCACGGGTGACTTTCCCTGGGTCGAGGTGGGTTCCACCAAGGACTACCCCGGCGCCTGGGCGGAATATCGGGTGTACGAGGGCGGTGTGCTGCAGATCATGCGACGCATCTCCGCCCCGGAGGCTCTCGACTGGACGAACCGCACGCGCGCCATGTTCGGGGGCATGTACGCCGGCTACTCGTTCGGTGCACTCGAGGAACGCTGCTTTCCCGTGTGGCCCCGGCAGGGTTGATGGCGCCCGGACCGCTGGCCGACATTCGGGTCATCGACTGCTCCACCGTCGTCGCCGGCCCGGGAGCGGCCCGCTATCTGGCGGATTACGGGGCGGACGTCATCAAGGTGGAGCGTCCGGACGGTGGCGACACGACCCGAAACCTGGGTTGGCGTGATCCCCGTGACGATCTTTCCCTCTGGTGGAAGATGGTGGGACGAGGCAAGCGCACGATCGTCCTCGATCTCAAGTCCTCGGAGGGACTCGAAACCATGTTGAGGCTGTGCGACAGCGCTCAGGTGCTGGTCGAGAACTTCCGGCCAGGGGTTCTCGAGCGGCTGGGTCTCGGCCCCGACGTGCTGCTGGCGAGAAACCCGGGACTGGTCATCACTCGGGTCAGTGGTTTCGGCCAGGACGGACCCTATGCACGCCGTCCGGGCTTTGCCACCCTTGCCGAGGCGATGTCCGGCTTTGCCGCCATCAACGGTGAGCCCGAGGGAGCGCCGTTGCTTCCCCCCATCGCGCTGACCGATGAGGTCACGGCATTGGTGGGCGCGTTCGCCACCATGGTTGCCCTGCACTCCGGCAGGGGCCAGGTCGTTGACGTGAGCCTGCTCGAATCACTCTTCCAGCTGATGGGCCCGCTTCCTTCGGCTCATCACCTCTTCGGCTACGAGCAACCCCGCATGGGCTCGGGCATTCCCTACACGGTTCCCCGGGGGACCTATCGGACATCCGACGGTCGTTGGGTCGCCGTCTCGACGTCGGCCGAGTCCGTCGCTCGCCGTGTCATGTCCCTGATCGGTGTCGGTGACGATCCTCGCTTCGCCTCCTTCGAGGGTCGTGTCGCGAACCGCGAAGAGCTCGAGGCCCTGGTGGTTGCCTGGATCGGTGCCCGAAACCTCGAGGAGGTGCTGCGGGTGTTCAACGAGGCCGAAGCAGCCATTGCCCCGGTGATGTCGATGGCTGATATCGCGAAGGACCCGCACTATGCCGCCAGGGAGGCGATCGTCGAGGTCGAGGGTGTGCACATGCAGGGACTGGTCGCCCGCCTCTCGGCCACGCCAGGCGCCATTCGCTGGGCGGGACGTCCTCTCGGCGCGGACACCGAAGAGATCCTGGCCGAGCTCGATCACCTATTCGGGGATGGCGACCTCGATACGTGACTGTGCCCATTCGAGGGCATTGGCCAGCGCCTGCTGTGCTTTCTGCAAGAGCTCGTTGGCCTCGAGCGCATGGGCCGGATAGGCGGCGATGCCGGCCCAGATGGTCAGATCGACGCCCTGGTCGACCAGGAGCCGACGGAGGCGCTCGATGGTCCATACCGCGCCGTTCTCCGGAGTGTCCTCGAGGATGAGGCCGAATCCTCCGTCCTCGAGACGACACGGAATGTCGGACTCTCGCAGGGTGCGCAGGAGCGTCTCGGCGATGATGCGTGCCTCCTCGGGCATGCAGCGCGCCGGACGAGCCGACGAGTCGCCGGTCATCATCAGGACAACGGAAAGTGGTCGAAGGAGGCGACGAGCGGTGGCAACCCGGTTCGGGACGCTGGCGCGAAAGTAATCCCCGTTCAGGAGGCCACTTTCAGGGTCGTTCAGCGTTGGAGACACGTTGTTACCGTCGGCGATTCTGCGATGTCAGTGAGGTTATCTCGTCCATGATCCTGGTGAGCTCGAAGTCCTTGGGGGTGTAGACCGCCGCCACACCGCCGGCGAGCAGTTCGGGACGGTCCTCCTCGGGGATGATGCCTCCGACAACGACGGGAGCGTCCACACCGTTGTCCCGGAGCAGCTTGATCACCATGGGCACCAACTCGAGGTGGGAGCCCGAGAGGATGGAAAGCCCCACGACATCCACGTCCTCATCCCGGGCGACCGAGGCGATCTGCTCGGGGGTGAGGCGAATTCCCTGGTAGATGACCTCCATGCCGGCGTCACGGGCGGCGACGGCGATCTGCTCCGCACCGTTCGAGTGGCCGTCGAGGCCTGGTTTGGCGACCAGCAGGCGGGGCGGGCCCCCGGGCAGAGCCCTGGCCCGTCGGGCGACGTCGCCGAGCGAGTTGCCGTGGCGACCCACCGCTGCCGACACTCCGGTCGGAGCCCGATACTCGCCGAACTCCTCACGCAGCACATCTGCCCATTCGCCGGTGGTGCCGCCTGCATGGGCAAGCGCAATCGTTGCGCCCATGATGTTCTCGCTGGAGCGGGCAACCCTGCGGAGCTCGTCGATGGCTCCCTTGACCGCGTCGGCGTCACGGGCGTCGCGCCAGGCCCTGACATCGGCGATGAGCTGATCCTGCACATCGGGGTCGACCTTGAGAATGCTCTCCTCACCTCCGAGGGGTGAGGGAGCGGTCTCCGCGAACACGTTCACACCGACGACCTGAAGGTCACCCGACTCCAGCCTGCGCATGCGCTCGGTGTGCGAGGAGACCAGTCGACCCTTGAGCTCCTCGATCGCCTCGAAGGCCCCACCGAGCTCGAGCACCTCCTCGAGCTCGGTCCAGGCGGCATCGCGAAGCTCGTCCGTCTTGGCTTCGATGACCTTGGAGCCCTCGAAGATGTCCTCGTACTCCAGGAGGTCGGTTTCCAGAGCGAGCACCTGCTGGATGCGCAGCGACCATTGTTGATCCCATGGACGCGGAAGCCCCAATGCCTCGTTCCAGGCCGGCAACTGCAGTGATCTTGCCCGGGCATTCTTCGAGAGGGTGACGCCGAGTGCCTCCAGGACGATGCGCTGCACGTTGTTCTCCGGCTGCGCCTCGGTCAGCCCGAGCGAGTTCACCTGCACGCCGTAGCGAAAGCGACGGAGCTTCGGGTCCTGCACCCCGTAGCGCTCCAGGCAGATGCGGTCCCACGAGGCGGTGAAGGCCCGCATCTTGCAGGTCTCCTCGATGAAGCGGATGCCTGCATTGACGAAGAAGGAGATGCTTCCGACCACCTGCGGAAAATGGTCCTCGTCCACCTGACCCGACTCCCGAACCGCGTCGAGCACGCCGATGGCGGTTGCCAGGGCATAGGCGATCTCCTGAACCGGTGTGGCCCCTGCCTCCTGCAGGTGATAGCTGCACACATTCATGGGGTTCCACTTCGGAACGTGCTTGGAGCAATAGGCGACCATGTCGACGATCAGGCGTCTGCTCGCGGCAGGCGGAAAGATGTAGGTTCCCCGACTCAGGTACTCCTTGATGATGTCGTTTTGGGTCGTGCCCCGGAGTCGACTCGACTCGACTCCCTGATCCTCGGCGTTGGCGATGTAGAGGCCGAGGAGCCACGCCGCGGTTGCATTGATGGTCATCGAGGTGTTCATCTCGCCCTGCGGGATGCCGTCGAGGAGCTGGTTCATGTGGCCGAGGTGCACCACCGGCACGCCAACCTTGCCCACCTCGCCGTGGGCCAACAGATGATCGGGGTCGTATCCGGTCTGTGTGGGCAGATCGAAGGCCACGGACAGCCCGGTTTGACCCTTCGCGAGGTTCGTGCGGTACAGCTCATTCGAGGCAGTGGCCGAGGAGTGCCCCGAGTAGGTCCGCATGAGCCAGGGTTGATCGTGCTTTGCCATCCCTCCATCGTGGCGGCGAAGGCTCCGTCAGGCAACCTCGCAGGGCCGACCGCGAGGGGTTCGTCGCAGCCTTCAGGAAAAGGCAGCCGGCAGTGGTCGGTCGAGTGCCCTGGCGAGCAGGTCGAGGTAGAGCCCGCGATCGACCTCGACCGCGCCGAGTGATCGCAGATGAGGGGTGGCCCATTGGATGTCGAGGAGCATGTCGTGGCCGCTCGCGGCGAGGACCGATACGAGCCCCACCAGCGCGGCCTTGGAGGCGTCCGGGGCTCGATGGAACATGGACTCGCCGGCGAAGAGGCCGCCGATGGCCACGCCGTAGAGCCCCCCGACCAGGGCGTTCGTGTCGCGGTCCCACGCCTCGACGCTGTGTGCCCAGCCAAGCCGGTGCAGCGTGGCGTACGACCTTTGGATGTCGGCGTTGATCCATCCGCCGGGACGGTCGGGGGCGGCGCAGGCGGCGATGACCTCCTCGAAGGCGGTGTCGATCCGTACCTCGAACCGATGACGTGAACGGCGAAGCGAGCGACTGATTCGGAGGCCGTCGAGAGGGAGAATGCCCCTCGGATCAGGCGACCACCATCCCAGGATCTCCTGGTTGGCCTGCCCTTGAACGGGCATGGGGAACAGGCCGTGGCGATAGGCGGCCAGCAAGGTGCCCGGATCGAGATCGGCCCCGACGCCGACGACGCCGTGTGCATCCGGGAGATCCGTCGTGCGGAACTCCCAGATGCTCGGTGGTGGTTCGACGGGCAACGACCTCGATGCGGCCGGGCTCAGCGCTTGGTGTAGTCGTAGAAGCCGGCGCCTGACTTGCGGCCGAGTTGGCCGGCGCTGACCATGCGACGCAGCAGAGGGGCAGCAGCGTAGTTGGGGTCGCGGAACTCGGCGTAGAGCGCGTCGAGAATTGCCACCGACGTGTCGAGGCCGACCAGGTCGAGCAGTGCAAGCGGGCCCATGGGGAAGTTGCAGCCGCCCTGCATGGCGGCGTCGATGGCCTCCTTGGTTGCGGTCCTGTTCTCCACCATGCGCACGGCGTTGTTGAGATATGGGAACAGCAGTGCATTGACGATGAACCCGGCCCGATCCTCGACCTCGACGGGGGACTTTCCACAGCCCTGGGCGAAGGCCAGCGCCGCTGCCATCGTCTCGTTCGACGCCGTGAGAGGGCGAATGATCTCCACCAGGCTCATCATGGGCGCCGGGTTGAAGAAGTGGATGCCACAGACCTTGTCCGCCCGCGAGGTGGCCACGGCCATCTCGACCACCGGCAACGTCGAGGTGTTGGTGGCAATGATGGCCTCGGGCTTGCACAGGCGATCGAGCTCCGCGAACAGGTCGCGCTTGACGGCGAGATCCTCGACCACCGACTCGATGACCAGGTCGCAGTCACCGAGATCGCTCAGTGCCGACGTCGCCGACACCCGAGCGGCGATCGCGTCACGATCGGCCTGCTCGAGCTTGCCCTTCTCGACCTGCTTGTCGAGCGACTTCCCGAGACGCGCGACCATGTCGTCGGCGGTCTCCTGCTTGCGTGAACGCAACACGACCTGATGACCGGCCTTGGCCGCCACCTCCGCGATGCCCGATCCCATGATGCCTGAACCGATGATGCCAACCTTGTCGATGCTCATGGCCCGCTACGTTACCGGGTGTGCGTGATGTGCAGCGAGCCGTAATGGCCAGGAGAGGCGAGGCCCTCGAGGCAGCGGCCGTGGATGCCCTGCGCCCCGGTCTCGTGCTCGGTCACCTCGGTCCTCTCGGTGCCCTTGGTGCCCTTGAGGATGAGGGCGATCGGACATCGCCGGGCTCGCTCGGCGGCGTCATCTCGGTCGGTGGGCTCAGCAGGCTCTCGAACGACGAGCTTCCCACGGTGCTTGCCCGGGTCCGCACCTCGCTCGCCCCCGGCGGCAGGTTGTGGTTCGTCGACCACGGCGGTTGCACCCACGGGCTTTGGGGTTTCGCCGCATCCCGGATCGGACACCAGACCTCCACCGATGGCTTCCATCCCGAGCGCAGCCTGCCCGAATGCATTCGCCGTGCCGGCTTCATCATCACCGATATCGAAAGGTTTGCCATGCCAACGAGGAATCCGCTGCTTCGACCCTGGGTCCAGGGTGTGGCTGTTGTCGCATCACGAACGAATCGGGCGTCATCGTGAGCGGCCCGCTCGCACTGATCGGTGGAGGTGCGTGGCAGCCGGGCTGCTCCTTCGACGAGGGGTTGCTGGAGACAAGTGGCGGCACCGAGGTCGTCGTGTTGGCCGCCGCCGCAGCGTATGAGCGTCCGGCCCGTGCGGTCGCGGCGGCGGCCGCGCACTTTGCCCAACTGGGGGCTCAGGTCATCGGTCTCGACGTGTTCCAGCGCCGGGAAGCCCTGGTCGGGGCCAACGCGGAGATTGTGCAAAAGGCCCGTTTCATCTACCTGGCGGATGGTTCGCCACTGCACCTGCGCTCCGTGTTGAAGTCGACTCCGCTCTGGGACGCCATCGTCGGGGCGTGGGGCGAGGGCGCCGTCGTCGCGGGTTCCGGCGCCGGGGCGATGGTGATCGGCGACCCCATGGTCGATCCACGTGGCGGCGCGTTCACCGTCGGCCTGGG
>JACOTK010000245.1 GCA_016178435.1 Actinomycetota bacterium | reverse complement strand
GGCCGCGGTCGGCTCGTCCTCCCCGCCGAGGAGCAGCGCCGCAGCCACCCCTCCTCCGATCCGCACGAGCAGCGCCACCACGATCAGGGCAACCTTGCCGCCCTTGCCCTTGCCACCCTTGCCCTTGCCACTGCCGTCCGTGCCGACGGGCGGGTCGCCGCCGGCCGAGGTGGTCGTCGATGCCCATGTGGGAGTGACACCCGACGAAGCGGGCACATCGGAGGCGGGTGGCCCCGACTCGGCTCCCGGCGCTTCCGGCGCTCCCGAGGGGTTCACCCACGGCGAAGGGGCCTCCCCATCACCATTTGGCAGTTGGTCCATTCCCCCGTTGACGTCACTCATGGACGACATGGTATCGACGCGGCCTTTCCCCTGCGGGGACCCTCGATGCGATCAGAGCTTGGTCAGGACCCGTCGAAGGTTGCGGACCGCCTGGGTCGTGCGCTGCTCGTTCTCGATGAGGGCGAACCGGACGAAACCCTCGCCTCCGGGGCCGAAGCCCACGCCCGGGGAGGTGGCAACATGCGCCTGTGTGACGAGGTGTGAGGCGAACTCCACCGAGCCCATCTCCTCATAGGCGCTCGGGATCGGCGCCCAGAGGAACATGGTGCCCTTCGGCGGAGCGACCTCCCAGCCGATGCGAGCGAGGCCCTCGCACAGCACGTCACGGCGACGTTGGTAGATGGCACAAACCTCATCGGGATACTCCGGAGCCTCGTTCATGGTGACCGTCGCGGCGATCTGTATGGGCTGGAACGTGCCGTAGTCGAGGTAGCTCTTCAACTTGGCGAGGGCGGCGATCACCTCGGGGTTGCCCGCCATGAAGGCCATGCGCCAACCCGCCATCGAGAAGGACTTCGTCATGGAGTACAGCTCAACGGCAACGTCCTTCGCTCCCTCGGCCTGCAGGATCGAAGGCGGCCGATAGCCGTCGAAGCCGACGTCGGCGTAGGCGAAGTCGTGCACCACGACGGTCTCCCGTTCGCGGGCGAAATCGACCACACGTTGCATGAAGGCCAAGTCCACACAGGTCGTGGTGGGGTTGTGCGGAAAAGACAGCACGATCACCCGGGGTTTCGGCCAGGAATACTCGTAACGCTCCACGAGAGCGTCGAAAAAGTCCTCACCGGTCGTGCCGAGGGGAATCTCTCGAACCTCGGCGCCCGCAAAGAGCGGCCCGTAGATGTGGATCGGGTAGGAGGGCGAGGGCACCAGGGCTGCGTCACCGGGCTGGAGCAGCACCCACATGAGATGGCTGAATCCCTCTTTGGCGCCGATCGTGCTGATGACCTCGGTCTCGGGGTCGAGGTGAACCCCGAACTTGCGCTCGTACAGCGCAGCGAAGGCCTCCCGCAGCTTGGGGATGCCCCGGCTGGCGGAGTAGCGATGATTGCGGGCGTTGTGAGCGGCCTCTGCCAGCTTCTCGACCGCGATGGCAGGCGAGGGAATGTCAGGGTTGCCGAACCCGAGGTCGATGACATCCTCGCCCGCTCGACGTGCCTCTTTCTTCAGTCCATCGATGATCGTGAACACATAGGGGGGCAGCGAGCCGATTCGACGAAATTCCATCAGCCGATGCTACAAGCCCGGTGTTGGCGCAGGAGCCTCGGCCGCCAGGAGCGCAGCGCCGATGGCCCCTGCCCGGTCGCCGAGTTGAGCGGGCACGATCGCAACCTCGGGCCGGTGGCTCGCCGCCAACAATCGGATGGCGAACGAGCTTCGAATCGGTTCGAGCAAGGTGTCGCCCGCTGCCACCAAACCCCCACCGAGCACGCAGCGCTCCACGTCGAGAATGTCGACCAGATTGGCAAGCCCGATCGCAAACCAGTCGGCAAAGCGCTCCACCAGGGCGCGCGCCGCCGGGTCGCCGCCGGTCGCTGCGGCGGTCACGTGCTCGCCGCGGACATCGGTGATCGAACCCCCGGCAAGTGCGACCCAGGACGCACCGAGTCCCTGCTCGGCCGTCTCGCGTCCCATGCGTCCCAGCGCGTTGCCCGACGCATATTGCTCCCAGCAGCCACGGCGTCCGCAGACACAGTCGATGCCATCTGCATCGATGACCATGTGGCCGACCTCGCCGGCAAAGCCCCAGGCGCCACGCATGACCCTGCCATCGAGCACCAGTCCCCCGCCGATACCCGTTCCCATGGTGACGAGGATGGCGTGGTCGGCGCCGACGGCTGCGCCCAGGGCGTACTCTGCTCTCATGGCGCACGTGGCGTCGTTGTCGACTCGCACCGCAGCGGCGCCCGTTGCCGCTCCGAGTCTGGGACCGAGGTCGGCGTCACGGAGCCCCGCCAGGTTGGGGGCGAACTGCAGGCGTCCCGAGCGATCGACCAGGCCGGGCAGGCCGACGCCGACGGCCGGTGACCGTGATGCCGTTCGGCCGATGTCGTCACGCAGCGACTCGACCACCTCGGCCATGGTGGCCACGAGTGCATCCGCGTCGCCGGCCTGCGCCGGCGTGTCCCGCCGTTGCAGAGCGATCACCTCTCGGTTCTCGCCGAGGGCAACGCCCAGGATCTTCGTGCCCCCCACGTCCAGGCCGACAAGCATGCGACCTCAGTAACGCAGCAGTGCGCCGATGCCGCCGAGCACATCGAGATCGGCATTCTCGGCACAGATCTCGACCCGACAGGACTGGAGCTGTGCCTCCTCGATCGCCTCCTCGACGACATCGTCGACCTGATGCATCTCGGCCTCGCACAGCACACACGTACGACCGACCGCTGCGACCATCCGGCATGAGCTGCAGCGCCAACCGGCCACGGTGAAGTTGTCGGAGATCAACAGCGTGTCGACACGCCGCTGGGCGAGCGCGTCGAGGGTGGGCACCAGACCTGCGACACCGCGATTGCCCGACCCCGCCGCCTCACGAAGCCGGTCCACCAACTCGCGCTCCTTGCGGCGCTCGACCGCAGCCTCGACGACCAGAGCGGCGGAGCGAATCTCGTCGAGCGACGCGTTCACCGGCAGGGCGCAGCGCGCTTCGAGCCTCTCCCTCAGGTAGGGATGCAGCAGCGGCTCGAGCTCGGAGGCCACGTCGTCGGTCGCCGCAATGATGATCCGACCGAACGATCGATCCCGCAGGACATCGAAGGCAACCTTCGCTGCGTGACGGAGATGCTGGTGCCCAAGCTCGTCGACGTGATCCCGGACCCGTCCGTGATCGAGACCGCGCATGACGTCGTCACCGCGGGGAAGTTGTTCGAACAACTCCCGCACCTCGACGATTTCCCCGAGATCGAACACCACGAGCCGGGCATATTGACGATCGGCCAGCAACACGGCGAACGGCTCGTACTCGTCGAGGATCGCCTCGAGTTGGCGAATCGCCGGCGACTGGTTGACGACGAGCTGATTCTGCACCGGAACCGGCAGCTCGACGACCTGCCAAAATTGGGTCGCGGAGCTCGAGAAGAAGGCGAGACCCCGCGTTCGGGAGCGATCGATGCCGCCCTTCACATATTCCTCGATCAAGCGCAGGTCCTCGATCACCGAGCCTCGCCCGTCCGCCTTTGCCCGGCCCTCACGCAAGAGACGTGCGAGTTGATCGGCCACGTCGCGGCGCCTGGTGAGGCGACTTCCGTCAACGTCGAGGTAACAGGATGTCACGGGGTGGCCATCGCCCTGAAAGGCGGCCAGCGCACGAAGGTCATCCTGGGTGATCGCGGTCATGAATCCTCCTCGTCTCGATCCCGCTGTGGTGCAGATTCGGTGGCAAAGATGCCGGGGGTCTCGACCAGGGCCTCCGCCGCATCAAGAAAGGCGCGTGCGGCGGCAATCATCGAACGCGTTGCGGAGTGCAGGTGGGCCACCGCCGCTGCAACGGGTTCGGCCCGACCGTTCGGTTGGCTCGGATCAGTCGGCAAGGCCGACCTCTTCGCACCGTCGCTTCAGCTCATCGAGAGCGGTGGTGACGATCTTTCCCTCGGCGCGACGCTTGAGGAAACCCGGCAGCGGAACCGCCAGCTCGATGGCAAGGCGGTAGGTCACCTCGGTTGTACCCGGTTGGGCCCCGGCGTCGAAGCGGTACTCGCCGTCGAGCCGGCGCACGATGTCGCCCGCCTTCAGGGTCCACACGAGGCGGGAAGGGGCCTGGGAGTAGTCGTAGGCAAGCACATAGTGAGCGCTGTGACCCATCGCCGCTGCCTGGAAGGAAACCTGTACGCCCCTCCCCTGCTCGTCACGCTCGAGAACCTCGGCACGCTTCACGTCAAGAGCCCATTCGGGGTAACGCTCGAAATCGACAACGACGTTGAAGCAGGCCTCCGGCGTCGCACCGACAGCCACCTGTTCCGTTGCCTCTTCGATCATCACCATCTCCGTTCTCCGCAGCCGTTCACGGACAGCACCCTGCATTCTGACATGACCCCGGCCCCTCCCGCGATGGACCGTCCGAAAATCTCCACAGGTACTTCCCGGAACCGCGCACGGTCGATCGCCGCAGCGGGACCGATCAAGCCGGACACGAGGGCCGATCAGATCACCTTCCGCAGGCGCTCAGCCAGGATGTCGTAGGAAAATTCGGCCTCGGCCCGAGCGCGAGCGGCCTCGCCATACCGTCCGCAGCGTGCGGGATCGTCCAGGAGCGCTCCAAGGGAATCGACGATCGCATCCACATCGCGTGGGTCCGTCGCGAGCAGCCCGGTCGTCCCGTCGGCAACGGCCTCGTGGGCGCCACCGCTGCATCCCGCGAGGCTCGGCGTCCCCGCCGCGGCCGCCTCGAGAAACACGATGCCGAAGCCCTCCTGTTCGAGTCCGAACCAGCGGTCGCGACAGAGCATGGTGAACACGTCGCCACACGCGTACAGGTCGGGGAGATCCTCGAACCCAACCCGACCCAACAGGCGCACGGGGGCCCCCGTCCGATCGATGAGGCGCTCCAGACGACGGCGGTCACGGCCCTCGCCTGCGATCACCACGTTCAGGTCGGGTCGGGTCATCCGGAGTCGACCCGCTGCCTTGATCAGCACGTCCATGCCCTTGCGGGGCACCAATCGACTGACGCTCACCACCAGACGACCCTCCACCGGCAAACCGAGGCGCCGGCGGGCCTCGATCCTGGCGGACGCGTCGAGGGGACGGAACCACGCGGTGTCCACGCCGGGCGGAACCTGGGTGACGGGAAGCGCCCGGCGGGCAGCGCGAATGGCCTCCGCCTCCGGGTAACCCCCGGCGGCGATGATGGAGGAGGCGCCTCGCAGGACGTGACCGAGCCGGCTGCGCGACCCGGGGAGCCGGCCGGGGAGCGTCACCTCGGCGCCGTGGAGCACCAGCAGATAGGGCAACCCGAGCCGAGGGCCGAGCAGCCCGAGAGGCAGTGCCGGATCGAGCACGACCGACGTCGCACCGATCTCGTGCGCAAGCGAGTCGATCCGGCGCACCAGCGACGGGGTGGGCAGGAGAACCCGCTGCGACGTGCGCTCGACCCGGAAGGGCTGTTGGGCGTCGAACGCCCGGTCGCCATCGTACGGGGTCGTCAACACCACGAACTCGTCGGCGGGCAGTCGCCGCCACAGCTCCCACAGGTACGACTGGATGCCCCCAAGCTTGGGGGGGAAGTCATTGGTCACCAGGAGATGGGTCACCGACGATGTCCCGTTCGCCCGTCGCCCACCTGCGGGTCGCCCTTTCGCCCATCGCCCACCTGCAACGAGACGAGCGCGAGCTCCTCGATCACGAGGGGGTCGTGCTCGTCCACCAGGAGACGATCGACGAGGTCACGACGACCCAGACGGGCGGCCGCCCATACGGCGTGGCCGCGCACCAGGGCATCTCCATGTCCCAGCGCCGTCGACAGCGCCCGGCTCACCCGAGGGTCGCTCCCGTCGCCGACGTTGCCGAGCGCCACGAGGGCGTTCCGTCGAAGAAAACGGGCCTGTCGCTTGGGAATGTACCAACGACCGTGACGCCGCACGAGCTCGTCATCGGACGCTTCCAACATCGCCACGAGGTCCACGAAGGCTCCTTCCTCGTGCGCCGTGTCCGGGTGCGCCGTGTCCGGGTGCGCCGTATCCGGGTGCGCCGTGTCCGCGCGCTCGGAACGCCTGTTCACCGGACACACCTCCTGACAGTCGTCACAGCCGTAGATGCGCCCGCCGAGCGCTTCGCGCCATTGCACCGGAAAGACACCCTCAGCCTGCAGCAGCCAGGCAAGGCAACGACGCGCATCGACCACGCCGGGGGCAACGATCGCTCCCGTTGGGCAGCTGTCGAGGCAGCGTGTGCACGAAGCGCATCCATCGCCCACGCGAGCCTTCGCCGGCGGAAGATCGGCGTCGGTCACCACCGATCCGAGCACGAACCACGACCCTTTCCCCTCCATCAGGAGATTGGCATTCTTGCCGTACCACCCCAGCCCGGCACGGTAGGCGGCCTCCCGATCGACCAGCCCGTTGTCATCGCAGAGCACGCGGGCGCGCCAACCGCCGGCCTTCAGATGGTGCGCAATGGCGCTCAGGGCGGCACGAAGCTCCCCGTAGTCGTCCCGCCGGACGTATCGGGCCACTTGACCCGCAGGACCCACGGGGAGTGGCGGGTCGACATCGCGATAGGAGCGGGCGGCAACCACAAGGCTCCGAGCGCCGGACAACGCCATCGTCGGCGTCGTCGCTCGTTCGGGGTTGCCATAGGTGAAGTGCATCGTCGCCTGGAGGCCCGCTTCGGCGCGGGATTCAAGATCTTGGCGTGTCGAGACGAAGGGATCTACAGACGCCACGCCGAGCGCGTCGAGACCGTGACGCAGCCCTATGGCTCGCAACTCATCGAACAATTCGGCAGAAGCCGAGTCCGGGTGCGCCCCGGAATGCGATCGCACGAGCCGGCCTCAGCGATGTCGGACTGACAGCGGCGCGGTCCTGCGCCTCGTTCCCTGCTGGGGAGCATCGTCAACAGGTCCGGTGGCGCCGGCCCGCTCCGCCCGGATGACGGGACGAGCCCGTAAGGCCTGCGCTTCCTGTCCCTGTTGTGCCCGTGCCGTGATGTCGACGGCGCTCGCTCGTCGCGCTGTGGGTGGTTGGGGTTGACGCCGCCGTGGCGCAGGTCGGGTGATGTCAGGAGAGGTCTGCCTCGAAACGGGCGCTCCGGCAGGGCCACGAGCGACCGGGGCGGCGGGACGAGCTTCGGATGTGCGGACCCGCCCTGCGGGCTCGATACCCGCCGGTCGAGATCGCGGGGATACGCCACCACGTCGAGCAGCGGGAACAGCCAGGCCTGTAGGGCGAGACGGCGCCGGACCAGCAGCCGGAGGCGGCGCATAACGTGGCGGCGCATAACGTGGCGGCGCAGCCTCCTTTCGGACGGGAGCGGCCTTCCTGGTGGGCACAGCCTTCCTGGTGGGCACAGCCTTCCTGGTGGGCACAGCCTTCCTGGTGGGCACAGCCTTCCTGGTGGGCACAGCCGTCCTGGTGGGCACAGCCTTC
>JACOTK010000175.1 GCA_016178435.1 Actinomycetota bacterium | reverse complement strand
GACGGCGATCGTTGGATCGAATGGTGAGGGAAAGACCAATCTGATCGAGGCCGTCGGTTATCTGGCCACACTTTCCTCATTCCGCGGCGCCCCGGCCGAGGCCCTTGTTCGAAGCGGTTCGGAAACCGCAATCGTGCGGGCCATGATCGACCAGGATCTCGATGTCGGCGCCGAGGGACATCACCGAATCGTCGAGATCGAAGCCGAGCTCCGCCTGAGTGGTAGGGATCGTGTACTCGTCAATCGTCAGGTTCTCAAACGAACACGCGACCTGCTGGGATCGGTCCGAGTCACCATTTTCTCCCCCGAGGATCTCCGCCTCGTGAAGGCAGGCCCGGGGGAACGGCGCGCCTATCTCGATGGGGTCCTCGTGTCGTTGACCCCCCGCCATGACGCACTCATGTCCGACCTGGAACGAGTGCTCCGTCAACGAAACACCCTGTTGAAACAAGCAGGCGGGCGTCTCAATCCGGAGATCGAGGCAACTCTGGATGTGTGGGACGCCAAGCTCTGCGTGCTCGGTGAGATGGTGGCCCATGTTCGGGCAGATCTGGTCGAACGATTGAATCCATTGGTCGGTGAGACCTACGACCAGGTGGCGGATGGCTCCACAGCGGTGAGTCTGCACTACGAGTCTCCTTGGCGGGAGATCGGGCTGGCTCGCGCATTGATCGAGGCGCGCAAGGACGATCTCCGACGTGGCGTGACCACGGTCGGACCACATCGAGACGAGATGGTCATTCTCCTCGACGACTTCCCGGCCCGCACCCATAGCTCACAGGGTGAGCAACGTTCGCTCGCTCTGGCGTTGCGTCTGGCATCGCATCATCTCGTGCATCAGGAGACACGTACCACTCCGATCCTGCTGCTCGACGACGTGTTCTCCGAGCTGGACCCCAACCGATCGGCTGCGTTGCTCGCAAACCTTCCGCCGGGTCAGGCTTTGCTCACCACAACGGAGGACTTGCCATCGAGGGCGAGACCCGAAAGGGTGATCACCGTGCGGGCCGGACAGATCCTCAACCCAATCGAAGGTGGTCGGTGATGGGGTGGCGTCCGCTGCCGAATCGGGCTGCTTCCGATCCCCGGCCGGTGGGCGATTCACTCGATCGTGTTGCTGCCTCACTGGGTGTTCCCAAGGCCACCACCTTGACGACGGTATTCACCGCCTGGACGACCCTCGTGGGGGAGTCCCTGGCATCACACGCGAGACCGCAGAGTCTCAGCAACGGGGTTCTGGTGGTCGCCGTGGAGGAACCGGCGTGGGCGACACAGCTGCGCTGGCTCGAATCAGACCTTCTCGGCCGCCTTTCCGATGTCGCCGGGCCCGATGCGGTGCGACGCATCGATGTCGTCGTTCGTCCCGGTTCGACAGGCTGATCCAGCGGGCTGCGGTCGCGGGCCGAGAAGGTCTGATTCGAGCCGGGATGCCACCTTACGAACACGACGGGGACGTCCTGGGGAGACTCGGTCGGCGGTGTATACTGGCGGCTTGCGAAGTGCTCTGTTCACGATTGTTTCCGACCGCCGGCGGACACGTGAACGGGTAGCTCGCCTTCCATTCATCGCTGCTGGAAGGGCGCGTCGTGGCCCAGATTACTGAAAGTTACGGGGCGAAGGACCTCCAGGTCCTCGAAGGCCTCGAAGCCGTTCGAAAACGTCCCGGTATGTACATCGGTTCCACCGGACTCAATGGCCTGCATCACCTTGTGTACGAGGTTGTCGACAACAGCGTCGACGAGGCCATGGCGGGGCACTGCACCCTGATCGAGATCGATCTCCTCGCAGACGGTGGCTGCCGGGTTTCCGACAACGGACGAGGCATTCCGGTCGATCCGCACCCCAAATACAAGGACAAGTCCGGCGTCGAGGTCGTGTTGACCGTGCTCCACGCGGGCGGCAAGTTCGGAGGATCCGGCTACAAGGTCTCCGGTGGCCTCCACGGCGTGGGCGTCTCGGTGGTGAACGCCCTTTCGGTCCGGGTGATCGTTGAGGTGGATCGTGACGCCAAACGTCATCGCATCGAGTTCGCCGATGGCGGCCGACCGACCGGCCGGCTCGAGATTGTCGGAGATGCACCCAAGGGTCGAACGGGAACGACGGTTACCTTTTGGCCCGACCCAACGGTCTTCCACAGTGAGGGAACCGAGTTTCGGGCACAAACCTTGGTTGAGCGTCTCCAGATGATGGCGTTTCTGAACAAGGGCCTGGAGATCCGGTTTCGTGATCAGCGGCCGGGACACGAGGCGGAGCCAAAGGTCTACAAGTACGACGGGGGCATCGAGGACTTCGTCCGCCACCTGAACGCCTCGAAGGAATCCCTGTTCAAGCGGGTCGGGTACTACCACTCCGCCGAGGACACCCAGGAGGTCGAGGTCGCCTTTCAGTGGAACACGGGCTACCACGAGGGCATTCACTCGTTCGCGAACGGCATCGCCACCAACGAGGGTGGCATGCACGAGGAGGGTTTCAAGAAGGCGCTCACGAACGCGGTGAACAAGTACGCCAAAGCCCGTTCACTGCTCAAGGACAAGGACGACAACCTCCTGGGTGAGGACATCCGAGAGGGCCTCACCGCCATCATCAGCGTGCGACTCGCCGAGCCGCAGTTCGAGGGCCAGACCAAAGCCAAGCTCGGGAACGTCTCCATGCGTTCCCTGGTGGAGCGCGCGACCAACGAGAAGTTGGTCGACTGGCTCGAGGAGCACCCACCGGAGGCCCGTCAGCTCGTGCAGAAGGCCATTCAGGCGGCTCGGGCACGCATCGCCGCCCGCCAGGCGCGCGATGCCACACGACGCAAGTCACCCCTCGAGGGGGCGGGGTTGCCGGGCAAGTTGACCGATTGCGCCTCGCGCGACGCCCGTGAGGCCGAGCTGTTCATCGTGGAAGGTGACTCGGCCGGAGGTTCGGCCATCAAGGCTCGTGACCCGCGCACGCAGGCAATCCTTCCCATCCGCGGCAAGATCCTGAATGTCGAGCGCGCCCGAGTGGACAAGATGCTGAAGAACAACGAGGTCGAAGCCCTGGTCAAGGCCGTCGGCGCCGGTTTCGGTGAGGAGTTCGACCTCGAGAAGATCCGTTACAACAAGGTCGTCATCATGTGCGACGCCGATGTGGACGGCAGCCACATCCGGACCCTGTTGCTGACCTTCTTCTACCGTCAGATGGAGCCGCTCGTCTCTGCGGGCTGTGTCTACATCGCCCAACCACCCCTGTTCTCCACGGCCGTCGGCAAGGAGAAGGTCTACCTGAAGGACGAGGCAGCGCGCGACGCCTTCCTCGTCGAGCATGCACCGAAGCGTTTCGAGTTCAGTCGCCTCAAGGGGTTGGGTGAGATGGACTGGCAGGAGCTGGGTGCGACAACCATGGATGCCTCCCGCCGCACCCTGTTGCAGGTCACGGTCGAACAGGCATCCATCGCCGATGAGGTGATGAGCACCCTCATGGGTGATGTGGTGGAGCTCCGCAAGCAGTTCATCATCACCAACGCGAGTGACGTCAGGTTTCTTGACATATGACGAGCCTTCCTCCGGTACCACCCGACAACCCCGATGAGCGGCCCGCCCATGGCGGCGGCGACACAGCCGTTGCGGGCATCGTGCCCATCGAGATCCAAGAGGAGATGGAGCGGTCGTTCCTCGACTACTCGATGTCGGTGATCGTGAGCCGGGCACTACCCGACGCTCGTGACGGCCTGAAGCCGGTTCACCGGCGCATCCTCTACGGCATGCACGAGCTCGGCGCACGCTCCGACCGCACGCGACTGAAGTGCGCCCGTGTGACGGGTGAGGTGATGGGTAAGTTTCACCCCCACGGGGAGGGGTCGATCTATGACGCACTCGTGCGCATGGCCCAGGACTTCAGTCTTCGCCACCCCCTGATCGACGGACAGGGAAACTTCGGTTCGCCCGATCACCCGCCTGCCGCCCAGCGATACACGGAGTGTCGATTGGCCGTGCTTGCCAATCAGATGCTCGACAGCATCGACGAGGACACCGTTGACTTCGTCGACAACTACTCGGGTGAGTTCCGCGAGCCGACCGCGTTGCCTGCTCGTTTCCCCAACCTGTTGGTCAATGGGAGCCAGGGCATCGCCGTCGGCATGGCGACGAACATCCCCCCCCACAACCTCGGCGAGGTGATCGACGCAACGATCCACCTCATCGACAACCCTGATGCGACGCCTGACGATCTGATGGCCTATGTGAAGGGCCCCGACTTTCCCACGGGGGCTTACATCCTGGGGCGTTCGGGCATCCTCGACGCCTACAGGACCGGCCGGGGCTCGATCCGGGTTCGAGCACGAGCGGTCATCGAGGAGGATGCCAAAGGCAGCCGCATCGTCATCAGCGAGCTGCCGTACCAGTCCTCGCCGAACGCCATCTTTGCTCGCATCGCCGAGCTGGTGGAATCGAAGGAGCTCGAGGGAATCGCCGCCCTCGACGATGCCTCTGCGGGTGACGACACCTGCATGATCGTTCGCCTCAAGCGTGACGCCAATGCGAACGTGGTCCTGAACAATCTCTACAAGCACACTCCGTTGCAGACGAGCTTCGGCGTGAACATGGTTGCGCTGGTCGACGGCGTTCCGCGCACGCTCAATCTGGTGCAGGCGCTTGCCGCCTACGTCGACCATCAGGTTGAGGTGATCACGCGCCGCTCCGCCTACCGTCTCGACAAGGCCCAGAAGCGCGCCCACATCGTCGAGGGCCTCATCCGAGCCCTCGACCTGATCGATGAGATCATCGCGCTCATCCGCGCATCCGATGACCGGACGGCTGCACGTTTCGGCCTCATGGCCGAGCCCATGTCCTTTTCCGAGATCCAGGCAGACCACATTCTCGACATGACCCTCGGCCGACTGACCCGCCTGGGCCGAGAGGAGCTCGACAAGGAGATGGCGCAGTTGCGCGAGACCATCGCCGAGCTCGAGGCGATCCTGCACAACGACGCGAAGCTGCGTGAGGTCATCAAGACCGAGCTGAGCGCCGTGCGCGCGAGCTATGCGACACCACGCAGGGCTGAGATCACCTTCGACCCGGGCGACATCGACAACCTCGATCTGATCGAGGACGAGGAGCTCGTGGTCACCCTCTCGGCGAAGGGTTACGTCAAGACCGTTGCCTTTGACGCCTTCCGAACCCAGAGCCGCGGTGGGCGAGGGGTTGCCGGCACCAAGTTGCGTGACGACGACTATGTCACCCACATCGTGACGACAACGGCGCACGCCTACCTCTTGTTCTTCTCCAATCGAGGCAGGGTTTATCGCCTTCGGGCGCACGAGATTCCCATGAAGGATCGAACGGCTCGGGGGACCGCGATCGTCAACCTGTTGCCGCTTGCACCCGATGAGCACATCCAGGCGGTCATCGACACCCGTGACTACGAGACCCACCGCTATCTGTTCTTTGCGACCAAGCTGGGTCAGGTGAAGAAGACCCGTTTCACCGAGTACGACTCGTCATTGCGGTCGGGGTTGATCGCACTCAACCTCAAGGATAACGACGAGCTCGTCCGGGTCATACCTACCAGCGGCGACAACGAGATTCTCATGCTCTCCAAACAAGGGATGACGATCCGCTTTGCCGAGGAAGAGGCGCGTCCGATGGGCCGTTCCGCGGCAGGCGTGCGCGGCATGCGTCTGCGGGCGGGCGACGAGGTCGTGTCGTGTGATGTCGCCGATGACGAAGCGGACATCTTGATCGTCACGGACGCGGGCTACGGCAAACGCACCAAGATGGAGCGATTCAACGCGCAGGTCCGCGGGGGACAGGGTGTCAAGGGCATCAAGCTGACGGCCCGGCGCGGTGGGGTTGTCGCGGCGTTCCGCGTGAACCTCGACGACGAGATCATGGTCATCGCGACCGACGGTGTGGTGATACGGATGCCGGTCCGTGAAATCTCCTCGCAGGGACGCGACGCCACCGGCGTGCGGGTCATGGCAGTGGGCAGCGGTACGACCGTTGCCGCGGTGGCCCCGATTCTCACGCCCGACGGGGACTGACCGGATTGGACTCATCCGAGTGCAGATTACATGCACTCTCATGCTATCCTGTACAGGTTCATCGATCACGAACTTCCCCCTGCGTAGCCGGCGTCGCCCCTGTGCGGCGACCCACCGCCGAGGAAGCACGTGTTGCATCGTTCCCCCGCCGACCCCCGCACCGATGAGCGGGGGTCCGTTGCCCCGCTCATTGCGCTGTTGGCCCTGGTCGCCGCCGGCCTGGCGATGGGGGTGGCACGCCTGGGCGCAGAGGCATCGACGGCGGCCCGGGCTCGAACGGCAGCGGACGCTGCAGCACTGGCCGGTGCGGGCGCCGGCGAAAGGGCGGCCATGCAAGTGGCCAAAAGCAATGGGGCCGAGCTCCT
>JACOTK010000174.1 GCA_016178435.1 Actinomycetota bacterium | reverse complement strand
GCGGTCGAACGTGCATCGCTGCCGGCGTGTGCCCAGGCACGGGTGCGATCCACCTGGGCCAGGGCCAGGGTCTTTCCCGCACCGGCAAGTCGTTCGAGACGGGCAAAGGCCTCCACGTACTGCTTGGCAAGCTCTCCGTCGCAGGTCCCAGCGTCGAAGGCGCCCACGAGCGCATGCAACTGCTCGCCCAGCTCCCGCACCGCCGTGATTCCCATGCCCCCATTCTCCCAGGAGGGTATGACAATGAGATGACATGAGGGGGGGAGATCGGGCTCCCGTGATGGGCGCAATCCGGTTCATGCATCACCGGTGCGACGCGGCGCAAAAGGCCTTGAGCCCGAGGGTACGGCCCGTGAAGGCGTAGCCTTTGAGGGTGGACGATCGCCCGATCGGTATGTTCGACAGCGGTTTCGGCGGCCTGACCGTCGCGCGAGCGCTCATCGACCTCCTGCCGACGGAGCATCTCGTCTACGTGGGGGATACGGCGCGCTATCCCTACGGACCCCGGCCCCTCGATGAGGTGCGCGAGTTCGCACGCGAGATTGCCACGCATCTCGTGGAGCGTTTCGAGGTGAAGCTGCTGATCGTGGCCTGTAACACGGCTGCGGCTGCAGCGCTCGAGGTGCTCCAGGACGGGCTTGCGATTCCGGTGGTCGGCGTGATCGAGCCCGGTGTTCGGGCCGCTGTCTCGGCCACCCGGAAGGGGCGGGTGGGAGTGATCGGCACGGTGGGCACGATGGCATCGGGCGCGTATCAGCGAGCGTTCGAGGTGGCGAACCAGGCGATTCCCATGAACGAGATCGACGTGGTCTGTGCCGCCTGTCCCGGTTTCGTCGAGTTCGTCGAACGAGACGAGACAACCAGTGATCAGGTCCATGTGCTGGCGGAGCGCCTGCTTGCGCCGATCCGTGAGGCCAAGGTCGACACCTTGCTGCTCGGTTGCACCCATTACCCGTTCCTCGCCCGGACGATCAGCGACGTGGTCGGACGAGACGTGGTGTTGGTCTCCTCGGCCGACGAGACGGCCTTTGAGGTTCGTTCGCTCCTGATGGCGACGGATTTCGCCCGCGATCCGCGAGCGGGGCCCGGGAGTCATCGATTTCTGTCCTCGGGGGATGGGGGGTGGTTCCGACGACTCGGTCGGCGCCTCCTGGGTCCCGAGCTTGATGTTGTCGAAGCCGTGCAATGGTGACACGATCGCCTTGTCGATGAGCGAGTCCGTCGGGGTGGCCGCGGGTCTGACGATGACGGTGCTCGGCTGCTCGGGTTCCTATGCAGCGCCCGGGGGAGCGTGCAGCGGCTACCTGGTCGAGGGCGCCGGCGTCTCGATCTGGCTCGATGCCGGGCCGGGTACGCTGGCCAACCTCCAGCGTCACCTCGACCTGGACACGCTGGATGCGATCGTCTTGACCCACGCCCATCCGGATCATTGGGTGGATGCGTTGCCCTATCACAACGTGGTTCGCTACATCCGCAAACGGGTGGGGGTGCAGGTCTATTCACCCGGCGAGGTTCGCCGTCTCGCCGAAGAGGTGAATGGGAGGCTCGACCCGGCGTTCGACTGGACCGTGGTCCGGGACGGCGACCGGACGCGCATCGGCGCGCTGACGCTGAGCTTCTTCCGAACCGACCACGGCCCCGAGACGCTGGCAGTGCGCATCGATCACGATGATGGAACATCGCTGGGCTATTCATCGGATACGGGAGCAGGCTGGTCGATCTCGGAGTTGGGTGCCGGTCTTGATCTCGCTTTGTGCGAGGCTTCACTTCCGCTCGACCAGGAGCGCACCGTGCAACATCTGACTGCTCGCCAGGCCGGTATCTCGGCCAGGGCAGCGGGCGCACGGCGCCTGGTCATCACCCACATCCAACCCGGTGTCGACTCCGCCGAGTCCCAAAGGCAGGCAACGACTGCCTTTGGCGCCCCGGTCGAGCTTGCCGCCATCGACGAGAGGTACGAGATCACGCATGACCCGACATGACGGCCGAGTCGCGAACGAGCTTCGCCCGATCACCTTCGAACGTGACTTCACCGAGCTCGCCGCAGGTTCGGTGCTCGTGAGTTTCGGCAGAACCAAGGTGTTGTGCACGGCATCGGTCGACGACCAGGTGCCCCGCTGGCTCAAGGGAACCGGCAAGGGGTGGGTGACCGCCGAGTACTCCCTGCTTCCGGGATCGACCGGTGAGCGAGTGGCGCGGGAGGCGGCCAAGGGCCGACAGAGCGGACGCACCCAGGAGATCCAGCGCCTCATCGGACGCTCGCTGCGCGCGGTCACCGATCTGAGCGCGATGGCCGAGATGCAGATCATCGTCGACTGCGATGTGATCCAAGCAGACGGCGGCACCCGGACGGCGGCGATCTGCGGGGGCTATGTCGCGCTCCATGACGCACTCAGCCGGATGGTGGCAACCGGTCGCCTGACGACTCATCCCTTGATCGAGGCCTGTGCGGCCATCTCGGTCGGCATCGTGGAGGGGACGCCCATGCTCGATCTGGCCTATGTCGAAGATGCAGGGGCCGAGGTCGACATGAACGTGGTCATGGCCGGGAGCGGGGCCTTTCTCGAGCTCCAGGGAACCGCCGAGGGCAAGCCCTTCACCCGTGGCGAGCTCGATGCACTGGCCGATCTCGCCGCGGGCGGGATCCGGGACATCCTGGGCCTCCAGGCAGCGGTGCTCGTCGACCCTCCTGCTCCCAGGACATGAAACCCTCTTCGTTCAGACAGCGGATTCCTTCGCGATGCCGTTTCCTCGGGCCGGCGGGCTCGTGAGGCGGACATCGCCGGAGGCGCCTCGTCCGTGAAGCTGATCGTTGCGTCCGCGAACCCGGCCAAGGCCGCCGAGATCATGGAGCTTCTCGACCTGATCGGTCATGTGGAGCTCATCCGTCGACCCTTGGACGTTCCCGAGCCGATCGAGGACGGCGACACGTTTCTTGACAATGCTCGGATCAAGGCCCGTGCCCTGGTCATCGCCACCGGTGTGGCAGCGGTTGCCGATGACACCGGGCTCGAGGTGGCGGCACTCGAAGGCGCCCCGGGAGTTCACACGGCCCGCTATGCGGGCCCCAGGGCGAGTGCCGAGGACAACATCGCCAAGCTGCTCGGCGCGCTCGAGGGCGTCGAGGATCGCCGGGCCCGATGGCGGACTCTGGCGCTCATCGCCTACCCGGACGGCCATGAGCTGTGGGCGGAGGGCGTGTGTGAAGGCCGGATCGGTTTCGAACCCTGGGGGTCGAACGGGTTTGGTTACGATCCCATCTTCATTCCCGACGAGGGGGACGGCCGCACCTTCGCCGAGATGAGCTCCGATGAGAAGCATGATCTGTCGCATCGTGGCCAGGCCTTCAGAATCCTGGCCAGGGAACTGGAGCTCGAAGGCTAGGCCATTGCCCGTGCCACGAGCATGGTCGTCATGGCATCGGTCGACAGCGGTCGTCCGAGCAGGAATCCCTGCACGGCGTCACAGCCCAGGAGGCGCAGCGCGTCCAGCTCATCGGGACGTTCCACTCCTTCCGCGATCACGTGCATGCCGAGCGAATGGCCGAGGTTGATCATGGCCGCAACGATCACCGCGTTGTCCGGATCGGTGGTGATGTCCCGGACGAAGGCCTGATCGATC
>JACOTK010000295.1 GCA_016178435.1 Actinomycetota bacterium | reverse complement strand
GAAGTGTCTCGACGAGGGCGTGCTCAACCAGGGGTTCAATGGTGATGATGGGGAGGCGACCCGAGGTCGCGTGAGCAGCCGAGATGGCCGGACCCAGCGCCTGTCGGGCTGCCTCGACCAATGTTTCGGGTTCCTTGGTCACCCTGGCTCGTTCGCTGATTGCTTCGAGGATGCGAACAAGGTCACGGATGGCGACCTGTTCGTCCAGGAGGGCCTGCAGGACCCGTTGAACCTCGGCGAGTGACACCTGGGCGGTTCCGAGCTCGTCGGTGACGGCAGGGTCGCTCGAACGGACCAGATCAACCAGCAGCTTCACGTCCTGGCGACTGAGCAGTCGAGAGGCGTGAAGTCGGACGATCTCCGCCAGGTGGGTCGTGACGACGGATGAACGATCGACGACGGTCTCACCTGCCAGCTCGGCCTGCGAGCCGAGCTCGGCGGGTATCCATGTGGCTGCCATGTTGAAAACCGGCTCATGTGTGGGTCTTCCCGGAAACCCGTGGAGATTGTCGCCGATAAGCAGTGCCATGCCGTGGGGCGCCTCGCCTCGCCCGATCTCCACGCCATGCACACGGATGGCGTAGGTGCCGGCAGGAAGGTCGACGTTGTCCCTCGTTCGGACGGGTGGGATGACGATTCCCAGATCCATGGCAATCTTGCGCCGAAGCGATCGCACCCGATCCAGGAGGTCGCCACCTCGTTCGGTGTCCACCATGTCCATGAGGTCGTACGCGATCTCGAGCTCCAGCGGCTCGACCCGCATGTCGGATGCCAGTCGTTCGGGCGTATCCCTCGACACGGCGGGCTCGGCCGGCTCGATGCCGAGATCGGACGACTCGTCGTGCTGGTCGCGGGTTGACGCAAACCAGAGAAGTCCTCCGACGACGGCGAACGGGATCTTCGGGAGTCCGGGGATGATCGCCATAGCCCCAATGGCGACACTGGCGATCCGCAAGGTTCGAGTCTGGCGCCCGAACTGTGCGAGCAGATCGCTACCCATGTCGTTCTCGGAAGCCGCCCTGGTCACGATCAGACCTGAGGCGACCGAGATCAGGAGCGCCGGGATCTGTGAGACGAGACCGTCGCCGACGCTCAGCAGGCTGTATTGATCGATGGCATCACTGATGCTCATGCCTCGCTGCACGACACCGATGACGAATCCACCGAAGAGATTGATCATCGTGATGACGACTGCGGCCATCGCATCGCCCTTCACGAACTTGGACGCACCGTCCATCGCGCCGTAGAAGTCGGCCTCGTCGGAGACCTCTCTCCGGCGCTTTCGTGCCTGGTCCTCATCGATGAGCCCGGAGTTGAGATCGGCGTCGATCGCCATCTGCTTGCCGGGCATCGCATCAAGGGTGAAGCGCGCTCCCACCTCGGCCACGCGCCCTGCGCCATTGGTGATGACGACGAACTGGATCACGAGGAGGATCAGGAATATCACCAGGCCGACGATGATCGAGCCACCGATGACAAAGTGACCGAACGACTCGATCACGTTGCCGGCGAACCCGTGGAGCAGCACCAAACGGGTTGCGCTGACATTGAGCGAGAGCCGGAACATGGTGGCGATGAGCAGCACCGAGGGAAAGATCGAGAAGTCCAGGGCACGATTGACCGACATGCTCACAAGCAGGATGAGCACTGCCCCCGCAAGGTTCATCACGAGGAGGAAGTCGAGGACCGCTGCAGGGAGCGGCACAACCATCATCACAACCGAAGTGATGATGGCGGCGGGAACACCTATCTGACCAAGACGGCTCGGACTCACGCGACCTCACGGGTTCTGCCTCTCCGTGGCCGACTCGAAATCGATCACCCTCCTGGTGACATTTCCCTATCGGCAACTCCGGAGATGACTTGAGCGTGCCCCTCGTCCGACGGCCCGAGTTGTGCGCCGGTGGCTCGTCGACGTCTCGGCCCTCAGGTGCGAGCTTGGCCGGCCGGCTTCCCAGCCTGAACCAGTTCCCCATCAGGCCCCACCCTGGGCTTGAGACGCTCGGGAAGTTCGAAGACACTGCTGAACTCCTGACGCGTGCCAAGGGCGAAGACGAAGGCAAGCACCTGGGCGACGGCCTCGTAAAGCTCGGCCGGAATCGCCTGGCCAAGTTGACACGAGGCGTTGATCGCTCGGGCAAGGGGCGGCTCGTGAACGATTGGGACCCGGTGGCGCTCGGCTTGTTCACGGATCTTGCCCGCTACCACCCCCATGCCCTTTGCAACCACGCAAGGCGCCCGGCTGCCCGGGTCGTAGCGGATTGCGACGGCCACGTGGGTGGGGTTGACGATGACGACATTTGCCCCGGCAACGGCGTTGATCATTCGATTGCGACTGATCTGCTGTTGGCGATGCTTGATCTCGGCCTTTATCTGTGGGTCGCCTTCCGACATGCGGTTCTCGTCCTTGATCTCCTGTTTTGTCATCTTCATGCTCGTCATGGTTCGACGCTTCTGGATCGCGTAGTCGACCGCGGCAAGGATCAGGCCCATCCAGGCAGCGTTGCGCCAGATGATGATGGTCGCCTTTCCGACGATTGGCAGGATGGCGTACATGGACGGGCGGTCCATGGCAATCGTCTGCTTGGTGACGCTGTTGAGCGTCGGCCACGCAACTGCCGCCAGAGCCATGACCTTGAGCAGCACCTTCCCGGCGTCCCAGAGGGAATGGGGTGATGCCAGGCGTTTGATTCCCTTGAACGGATTGATTCGCTCGGGCTTGGGACGGAGCAATGCGGGAGTGACACGGAGCCCCACCTGCGCAACGTTGCCGACGATGCCGATCACCACCATGCCGCCGACAAGGGGAGCAATGGCCAATGCCGAACCGAGCAGTGCATCACCGAAAAGGCGCATGGCGATGCCCGGGTCCAGGCTGCCTGCTGCCTGCTCGAGGCCTGCCATCGTTCTCTGGATGACCGCAAAGCTCGATTTCATGGTCCATGGCAGCAAGTAGGTCGTCGCGAGAATCTGAAGCCACATCACCAGATCGGGCGACTTGGCAACCTGTCCCTTCTTTCGGGACTCCCGTTTCTTCTTGGGTGTGGGTTTCTCGGTGCGTTGGCTCTTGTCACTCACGGTGCGTCTAGCCGCCCACGACCTGGAGCCCGTGACGGATCATGGGGCGCAGCACTGAGCTGACCGCGCCGGGGAGAAGCGGGATGGCGAGGCCGGCGAGGCTCAGCGTGAGCAGAAGCTTGATCGGCAACCCCAAGAGAAAGATGTTGAGATGAGGTGCTGCCCGGGCGAGGAGACCAAGGGTGATCTCCGTGAGAAAGAGCGCCGCCATCAGGGGCGCTGCTGTTTGCACCGCCGCGAGAAAGAAGACGCTGAGGTCGGCCGACATCAGCTTGGCCGCGGCGTTGATGTTGATCTCCGT
>JACOTK010000234.1 GCA_016178435.1 Actinomycetota bacterium | reverse complement strand
GCGGCCGGTCCTGACGAAAAGTGAGCGACGAGCGGCATCGCCGAGATCGAAGCGCCTCCAGGCCCAGATCAACACCGCCAACCCGGCAAGCTCCAACGGAACGTTCAACAGGCCTCGTTCGATGCTGGGCAACCGATCGCCGGAAAATGACAGACCACCGAGCGGCCACCAGAACGTCGAGGTGTCGGCCCACATGCCGTCGAACACGAGGTGCAGGAACATGCCGATGGGCACCACCAACAACCGGCGTCGCAACAGACGCTTCCCCCTGGTCGCCAACATGACGATCGTCAGCGCCGCCACGCTTGCCAGGACCGTGTGCGCCACTCTCGGCGCCCCCCACGGGGCGTCCACCACGTCAGGGGCGAGTGCCCCGAGCATGACCAGTCGATGGTCGAACGTAGGGTCACGAAAGACCAACCACACGGCAAGAAAAGAGGAGCCCGCAAACCAGAACAGCATGGTGTCGATCGGCACGAGCTCGGGTGCGGCGCGCGGCTCAGCGCACCAGGAGCCGTCCGCACTCCTCGTGAAAGAGACTCGCTCCCGGCGGCGCGTGACGAATGGCATCGAGCTCACCGGAGGGCAAGGCGAGATGACAACCGAGACATCGACCGGCTTCGAGGCGCGTGATGGCCACACCACCCAGCCGGGCACGCAGTCGCTCGTAGGTGACCAGGAGGTCTCGGGGGACGCCCGCCGCCAGTGCATCGCGCCCCGCCGTCACCTCGGCCAACTCGCCGTCGATGGCCTTCTCCGCCTCCGCGATAAGAAACCCGAGGCGCTCGGCCTCGGCCTGGTGGACGGCCGTTGCCTCCTCGATCCCGGCCAAGGCGACGCCCAGGGGCTCGGCCTCCTCCATGACCTCGATGAGCTTCTCCTCCATCAGCGCTCGCCGACGCGTGAGCGCCTCGATCTCGGCCTGCATCGCCTGCAGGTCACGGGGCGAGCTCACCGTCCCCGAGTACAGCGAACGGTCGATGTCGGTGATCTTGGCCGTCACCGCCGCTATCTCGTCTTCCTGGCGACGCTGGGACCGATCGAGATCGTGGAAGCGAACGGCCGTCGTGCGACCCTCCTCGTCGAGCGCGGCCAGCGCCCGCAACTGGTCGGCCCGCAGCGCTCGTTCGGGGATGGACTCCCTGCGGTGGCGCAACTGATCGGCAACCAGATCAGCGGCCTGCACCTCGAGGAGGGTTTCGAGGATCACCTCAGAGCTCAGCGCCATCACCCACCCGTGGAGCCCGATCCGAAAGGAAGCGAGATGGGCGTGGTTGTGGTGGAGGTAGTGGTTGTCGTGGCAGGACTGGTCGTGGGGGTCGAGGTCGATGGCGTGGTCGAGGTTGTGGGCCACTGGATGACCCGGGGGGTCGTGGTCGTCGTCGTGTCCGGGACCGTCGTCGGCGTCGTGGTCGAGGTCGGGATGGTGTCGGTGGGCGCCGGTAGCAGACCCGCATCGATCTGGCGCTGCAACTCTTCCTCCATCAGTCGTGCCTCGATCTCTTCCCGCGTGGGGTCGGTCCCCAGGCGAAGATACTTCCCCCCGGCGGCGCGAGCCGGCGGGAACACGGCCATTTCCACGCCCTCCATGGCCGGACCCATGAAAGCCTGCCAGATGCGCGCCGGGAAGGTGCCGCCGAAGACCTGGCTCAGGCCCGCCACGTTGGTCATGGACTCGAGCCCGGTCGCCGAGCCCATCCAGACCGCGGTGGACAGTTGCGGCACGTAACCCACGAACCAGACATCACGATTCTTGTTGGTCGTACCCGTCTTGCCCGCCACCTGGCGCCCGTCGGCAAATCGCGCACGGGTACCCGTGCCGCCCGACACGACCCCTCGAAGTGCCTGGTTGACCAGTCGGGCGGTCTTGGAGGAGATGACCTGCTCGCCCCTCCCATCCTCCCGGAAAAGCAGCTTGCCGCTGCGATCGCGGACCTCCTCGATGTAATAGGGCTTGTGGTAGACGCCGTCGGCGGCGAAGGTGGCGTAGGCGGCCGCCATGTCGAGAGGGCGGACCTCGATGCCGCCCAAGGCCATCGAGGGGTATTCCGGAAGCTCGGTGGTGATGCCCAACTTCTTCGCGGTCTCGGCGACCTTGTCGATTCCCACGATCAGGGCCAAACGGGCATAGGCGCAGTTGATCGATCGACTCGTCGCCGACCACAGGTCGAGGATACCCCCGCCGGCGCCCCTCACGGTCCAAGGTGTGGCCTTCGGCGACTCGCGAATGGTGCACGGGCTCGTTCCGTCGATGGTGTCGTTCGGTGACAGGCCGTTTTCCAGAGCAGCAGCGAGCACAAAGGGCTTGAACGACGACCCGGGCTGACGACCGACGCCCTGGGTGGCGATGTTGTAGTTGAGCTGCTCGAAACCGGGACCTCCCACCAGGGTGCGAACCGCACCGGTCCCGGGCTGAACACTCACGATCGCCGCCGTGAACCTCCCGTTGGTGTCGGGCAAGGTCGAGTTCGCGGCATCGAGCGCCAGTTGTTGCAGGCGAGGATCGAGGGTGGTCTTGATCGTCAAACCACCCTTGAACACGGCGTTGTATCGCTCCCCGACGGTCTCGCCCATCCGCTCATCCGCCATGAGCAGGCGCACGACCTCCTCGGTGAAGTAGTCGGTGGGCCGCTGAGGCGCGACACGTGTGGCTTCGGGCAGCGGAGTCGCATTGACCTGTGCGGCCTCCCGCTCGTCGATGTGGCCGAGCGCAACAAGGCGATCGGTGACTGCCCGCCTGCGCCGCCGGGCCTCGTCGGGCCGCGTGATGGGGTCGTAGCCAACGGGGTTGCGGATCATGCCGGCGATCAGGACGGCATCGGCGAGCTGGAGCTCTTCGACGTCCTTGCCGAAGTAGGTCTCCGCGGCGGCCTGCACCCCGTAGGAGAAGTTCCCGAGATAGACGGTGTTCAGGTAGCGCTCGAGAATCTGGTCCTTGGTGAGATCGTGTTCGAGACGCCGTGACAGAACAGCCTCCCGCAACTTGCGATCCAGCGTCTGCTCGGGCGTCAGCAGGGTCTGTTTCACCAGTTGCTGGGTGATCGTCGACCCCCCCTGCTCCACGCCGCCTGCGGCGACGTTGGACACCAGGGCACGAACAGCGGCCCGAAGGTTGACCCCACCGTGGGTGTAGAAGTTCTCGTCCTCGACCGCAAGGATCGTGTCGATCAGCACCTGGGGCACCTGATCGATGGTGATCGGGGTTCGGTTCTGATCATGGAACAGCGTTGCCAGCGTCGAGCCGTCGGAGGCAAGCAGCACCGAGCGTTCCGGAAGCTGGTTGACCGCGAGAACGCCGGTCGCCTCACTTGACCCCAGGATCATGGCGATCTGGGGCACGAGGAAAGAGACGCCGACAGCGAGACAGATGCCCGCCTGCGTCACCACCTTTGCAAATCGCCACATCAACGCACGGCCCACAGCAACTCCACGCTACTCAAACAACCGCTTTGCCACGCGGTCACATGCCCGGCACCCGCAGGCACCCGGCGCGGGCTCGGGCCGGACGCCTAAGGTGGGGCTGAATCAAGCGGAGGGGGAACTCATGACCGTCAGCGTAGGAATCTTCCCGCCCAATGAGCTGCTCATGGGCAACCCGGCCGGCCAGGCTGCCTGGCTGGATGAGGTCGACCGGGCGGGCGTCGATCACGTGTGCGTCGGTGACCACGTCAGCTTCATCATCGGTATCGGCTTCGACGGGCTGATTCTCGCCACCAGTCTCTCGGTCCTGCACCCCACGTTGCCCGTGCACACAGGGGTCTACCTCCTGGTCCTGCGCAATCCGGTCACCGTCGCACGTCAACTCTCCAGCCTTGCGACGCTGGCCCCTGGCCGCCTCGTCCTGGGTGTCGGCATCGGCGGCGAGGATCGCCACGAGGTCGAGATCTGCGGGGTCGACCCTGCCACCAGAGGTCGGCGGATGGACGAGAGCCTCACCATCCTGCGGGGCCTGCTCACCGGCTCGCCCGTCGACTTCACCGGCGAGTTCTTCCAGATCACCAAGGCCGTCATCCTGCCGCCACCTCCCAAGCCGATCCCGATCATCGTCGGCGGTCGCTCGGATGCGGCCATTCGCAGGGCCGGGCGGCTGGGTGATGGTTGGCTCTCGATCTGGAAGACGCCCGAGCAGTACCAGAGCGCCATGACGCTCATCGAGAAGTCGGCTGCGGACGCAGGTCGAAGCGAGGCCCCGAGGCACAACGCGCTGCAGGTCTGGTGTGGGTTCGGCTCCTCCCGGGAGGAGGGTCGCAGCATGGTCGCCCCTGCCATGCAGAGCTTCTACCAGGTGCCGTTCGAGCGTTTCGAGAAGTACACGCCCTTCGGCACGCCCGAACAGGTCGCCGAGTTCCTCGCCCCCTTCGCCGACGCAGGCTGCTCGACCTTCGACTTCATCACCCAGGCCCCCGACAGCGCCACGGCCCTCAACGGCGTGGCCGAGGTCAAACGCCTGCTCAATCAGTAGGTTGCTCGATCAGTAGGACGACGGACGATGAGCACGGCGCCGGTCTCGTGTCAACCGTGACGGGGGGCGTCCCCGCAACGAGCGCCGACCGAGTGGCCAGGGTGATCGTCATCTCGCTCCTCTCCCTGCTGATCTGGTCGGGGTTCGCCGGCAAGGAGGCGTGGCCGCTCACCTCCTGGCGCCTCTTCAGTCGAGTCCGCACCGCCGAGCAGGTCTCCTGGGCGGTTGTCGGCGTCACGGGCGCGGGCGAACACGTCATCGACTTCGGGTCGCTGCCTCGCGGCTATCACGGAGCGGCCTCGATCCTGAAGACCTGGCCCGCCATGAGTCCCCGTGATCGCCTGGCCGTTTGTCGTCTGTGGTTGACAACCGTGTCGGACAGCACCCCGACCCTCCAGGGCATCCGGGTGTATCGGACCGTTCGACGGGTTGACCCCGACCATGCGCTTCGGCGCCCGGTCGTGGTCAGCCGGAAGAGCTACGGCGGCTGTGATGCCTGAGACCGCGACACGCCAAACGCTGTCGCAGGGACAAGTGATGGTCCTCGGCCTGAGCCTGCTGATCGGTCTTCGCATCGCGCTTGGTCCCTATCGATCGTTGGCAGGTCAGCCCCATGAGCTCTTTCGCCCCGTCGCGATCCTCCGATGGCTGAACGCCATGCCCGACCTGGGTGTCATCGTGGCCGTCCAGGTCGTGGGGGTGTTGGGCGCTGTCATGGCCGTCCACACGTTGTTGAACGGGCGCCGGTGGCACCCGGCCCTGTTGGTCTCGTGGGCGGCGCTGGTCTTTCTTGCGGGCCTTCGTGGGAGTCTCGGGAAGATCCTCCACAACGATCTGCTCGTGATCCTCGTGGCCGTCCCGTTCATCGTCGCACCAACCCGACGCCTCGGTCATCGTCTGGAGCCCGAGCCCTGGGTCGGCGAAGCCGCCGTCGCCGTCATGGCGCTCGCCTATTTCTTCTCGGGGTGGTGGAAGTGGCGATCCAGTGGCATCGAGTGGGTGACGGGCGGGAACGTCCGCTATCTGCTTGCGTGGGGAGCCACGAGCGGCAAGCCACTCTGGAACGAGCCCGCCGCATTTCTGGCGGGGCTCCCCGTGCTTTGTCGGCTCGGGGGCGGCATCATCCTGACCGCCGAGCTGACCTTCCCGGTGATCGTGTTCTGTCGACGACTGCGCCCGGCCTACGGCCTCGTCATGATCGGCCTCCACGTCCTGATCTGGCTGACGTTGGGCCTGGACTACTGGTCGTGGGCCGCCCTCGTCACCCTGATGCTCGTCGTGCCCGAGGTCCGTGTCATGACGCGGAAAGGCTTCCTGACGCGAAAAGAACAGGTCCGAACGGCCGAAGAGCCGCCCTGACCTGTCCTTTCACCGGCAGTCCCAACGGGATTCGAACCCGTGTCGCCACCTTGAGAGGGTGGTGTCCTAGGCCTCTAGACGATGGGACCAAGAGGTCGACATGGTAGCGCAAGCCACGAGGCACACCGCTTCGAGCCCTGCCATCTCGACCGGGTACTGCAAGCTCGGGGGCGAGGACTCGAACCCCGAATAACTGGACCAGAACCAGTTGTGTTACCGATTACACCACCCCCGAAGGGCTCTGACAGATTAACCGGTGCGAGCTGGAGTCGCACACCGTCAGCCCGCGTCAAGGTTGAACAGTCGGCGATAGCCGATGATGCGCCCGGCAGCCACCGCGAAGGTTTCACGAACAAGATGGCCTGTCCGGTCGCCGGATCCCGCGGACTCCCCTCGCGTCGGCGACACGTGGCCCTCCAGGCCGACCTCGCCCGCGATGTGCTTGATCCGCAGCGAGTGATACGGGCTCGACACCATCAGGACGGTCTCGATTCCCTCCCCTTTCAGGAAACGCGCCGTCGCCGCAAGGCTCTGCCACGAGCTCACCCCGCTCGCCTCCAGACGAAGCGCGGACTCGGGGACACCGAGGCGAAGGAGCTCCCCGGCGGCCACCGATGCCTCGGTCCAGCGGTCGCCGGCGCGACGACCCCCCGTCACGACGACCACGGGCGCCAGACCACGGTGGTAGAGCTCGGCGGCATGGGCGGTCCTGGCCTTGAGCACGGGCGAGGCCATGCCGTTGTACTGCGCCGCGCCGAGCACCACGATGGCCCCGGCCTCGCGTGCCTCATCGGCATGCGAGGTGCTCCACACCTGGACGAAGGTCACCACCAGATAGGTGACGATCACGAGCGCGCCGAGCATCACCACCTTGAAACTGCGTCGCAACAGACCGATCACCACGGAGCTCCCCGCCTCAGAGACGGCCGCGGGCATCCCGCAGGCGGGTGAGCACACCCTCTCGTCCCATCACTTCCAGGGACTCGAACAGGGGCGGACCCACCGTCCGGCCGGTCACCGCGACCCGTACCGGGGCCTGGGCCACCTTCAACTTGAGCTCCAACCCTTCGCCTGCCTCGATGAGCGCAGCCTTCAGGTGCTCCGCCTCCCAGGGGCAGATCTCGTAGGCGGCGATGACGGCATCGAGCAGTGCCGAGGCATGAGGCTTCATGGCCTTGATCCACGACCCCTCGTCGACCGGCGCCTCTTCGAGGAAGACGAAATCGACCATCGCCGTCACCTCGGCGAGACGAAAGACCCGCTCCTGGACCAACGGGGCCAAGCGGGCGAACGCCACCGCATCGAAGGCCTCCGGCTCCCATGGCGCATGGGGCGCCTCCAGCCAGGGAGCCGCCCGGGCGATGAACTCGTCGCTGGACAGGGCCCGAATCGCATCGCCGTTGAAGGCACGCAACTTCGCGACATCGAAGAACGCGGGCGAGTTCCCCACGTCCTCGATGCGGAAGTTGGCCAACATGTCCTCGACGGTGAGCTTCTCCTCGCCGTCGGGCGACGACCAACCGAGCAGTGCCAGGTAGTTGAGCATCACCTCGGGGAGATAGCCCTCGTCGCGATACTGCTCGAGGGCGACGGGATCACGCCGTTTCGAGAGCTTCTGGCGCTTCTCGTTCACCAGGACGGGCACATGGGCAAATGTGGGGTGCTCACCCCCACCGAGGGCATCCCACAACAACAGGTACTTCGGGGTGGTCGGCAGGTGCTCCTCGCCGCGGATGACGTGGGTGATGCGCATGTCGAGGTCGTCGACGACGTTCGCCAGCACGAACATCGGGTCACCCGACGATCGGACGATGACGGGGTCGTCCAGGGTCGCATGATCAAAGCTCGGGGCACCCCTGATGACGTCGGGAACGATGGTCGCCCCCTCGTCGGGGGGGCGGAATCGCAGGGCACGTCCCTCACCTGGACCAAGTCCCCGTTCACGACAGAACCCGTCGTAGCCGGGGGGGCCCTTGCGGGCCGCGGCCCGGGCGTCGACGGCCTCCCGAGCGCAGTCGCACCAATAGGCAAGACCGGAGGCCTCGAGCTTCGCAGCCGCATCGACGTACAGCGCTCCGCGCTCGGACTGGCGATACAACTCGTCCCAGTCGAGACCGATCCAGCGCATGGAATCGAAGATGCCCTCGACCCACTCCTCACGGTTGCGTGCCGCATCGGTGTCCTCGATTCGCAGGATGAACGCGCCCTGCGCCTGACGCGCCACGAGCCAGTTGTACAGGGCCGTGCGCACCCCCCCGACGTGCAGAAAGCCGGTGGGCGAGGGAGCAAAGCGCGTTCGAGGAGCCACGGCACGAGGGTAGCGGACGTGCCCCCGCCCGCCCCGTTGCCTGCGAACGCCCTCAGCCGTCGGCGCAGATGCGGCGGATGATCTCCCGCAGTTGCATGGCGGCAATCTCGTGATCGAGCTGGCACGTGCCCGCGTTGTTGTGGCCGCCGCCCTCGTAGGCCAGCATCAGCTCACCGACATGCGTGCGCGAGGTCCGATTGAAGATGGACTTGCCCACGGCGACCACGACATTCCGGCGTTCCCGACCCCATATCACGTGGGCGGAGATGTTGGCTTCGGGGTGGAGGGCGTAGAGCATGAACCGGTTGCCCGCGTAGATCATGTCCTCGTTGCGCAGATCGAGCACGACGAGATTGCCGTGGACCACCGAGCAACGACGAAGCTGCTCGGTGAACATGGGCTCGTGCTCCCGATAGAGCGACACGCGCTCGGCAACGTCGGGCAGCGCAAGGATGTCGTCGATGCTCATGGTGCGACACGCCTCGATCAACTCCATCATCAGCTGGTAGTTCGAGATGCGAAAGTCACGGAATCGGCCAAGTCCGGTGCGGGCATCCATCAGGAAGTTGAGCAGCACCCAACCCGTCGGGTGCAGGACCTCCTCGAGATCGAACTGTGCGGCGTCCGCCTTGTCCACGGCCTCCATGAGGTCGGCGCCGATCCCGGGGAAGGCCTTCTCCCCGCCGTAGTAGTCGTACACGACGCGTGCGGCAGAGGGAGCCGACGAGTCGATGACGTAGTTGGTGTGCGACTCGGGATTGTTGCGCAACATCTCGCTGGCGTGATGGTCGAACACCAGATACGCGCCCGGCACATACGGGAGATTCGTCGTGATGTCACGACTGCCGATCTCGATCTTGCCGTCCTGCATGTCCTTGGGGTGCACAAACGTGATCTCGTCGATCAGGTTTCGGTGTCGAAGCAGCACGGCACATACCAGGCCGTCGAAATCACTCCGCGTCACCAACCGAAATTGTTGGTCCAACATCACCATCGTGAGCGTCCTCCTCGCTGCCTCTTTCTTTCGGCACCTCACGAACGCGCTTGACCGGTTTTCCTGATTGCCCGTCGGCCACGACCCCTCGACGGAGTGCGGACGCGTATCAACGACACGACATCCTCCTCCTTACCGACGAGACCCAAATCGCAAAATGAGGAGAACATCATGTCGACCCTTCCCGTGTTTCGCC
Source organism: Actinomycetota bacterium (assembly GCA_016178435.1). Lineage (GTDB taxonomy): Bacteria > Actinomycetota > Acidimicrobiia > Acidimicrobiales > CADCSY01 > JACOTK01. The sequence goes on along the minus strand of JACOTK010000234.1, from coordinate 4,767 downwards.
TGGCTCCCGCCGATGTCTCGACCAACCGGTTGATCGATACCTCGGAGCGCATCTTCGCCATCAAGGACGACTTCAAGGTCGCCGAGACGGGGGGCCGCCTGTCCCTGCAGGCTCCACCCCTCGTCGTGGAGATGGAGACCGCAAGTGGGGGCATCTGGGCCGCCGATGAATCCCAGCTCTTCAACGCCCGGCTCAAGCCCACCCTCCCGTCCGCCGATGAGGCCGTGCAGCTCGCGGAGAAACTCGTGCTCGGGGGCAACCTCCTTCCAAAGCTTCCCAAGGGCATGGGCTGGGGGAAGCCGGTTGTCGCCGGCACCCGGATGGCAACCATGACGCGGCGCAAGCGAACGCAGCGGGACCTCGACGTGCAGGTGGTCTTCCCGGTCATGATCGGTGAGCTCCCCGTCGTCGGAGGCGGGGGCGATTTCACGGTCGTGCTCGGCCACGACGCTCACGTGATCGGCTTTCACGGCGTGTGGCGAGAGGTCGTCGACCGGTTCGAGTCCGTGGTCACACCGGCTCAACAGATCGAGGACGAGTACTACGCCCGCTTCGAGAACGGGCCCCTCAAGATCGAGGATGTGCGCTCCCATCTCGCCTATTACTCCGCTCCGGGATCCGAGCGCCAGGAGTTCCTCTACCCGGTCCAGGTTCTCAGCGCCCACGCACGACTCGGTGACGAGCTCATGCCGCTACGTGTCTCGATGCTGCCGGCCACCGAGTTCGGCCCCAAGGTCGTCCTTCCCGAACCTGAGCTTCCCCGCCCCAGCAAGGCTCGGGCCCCGCAGAACGAACGCAAGGAGCGTGACGGCAGGAAGCGGCGGAGCTATGCGACCGCCGCTGCAACCACGGCCGTGGTCGCCCAGGTCGCGACGGCAGCGACCAAGCCATGGGAGGCGGGGACCTCGTGGATCGGCGTGAGCGGCGGCCTGTCCGGGAGCAAGAAGAACGCCCAGGGCTTCGTCGATCAGTGGAACGCGGACGGCTGGATCATCGACTTCAACTGGGGCGACGCCAACGCATGGGAGTCGGACTGGCGACGCAACGACGACTCCTGGGTCGACAACGCCGACTTCGTCTTCTACACGGGTCACGCGAACATGAACGGGTGGACCCTGGCTGCGCCCGATGACGGAAGCCTTCAGTTCTCCGAGCTCGGCGCCTCGCCGGGGTCACCGGGGGACCTGTGGGGTCAGAACGACCTCGAGTGGGTGACCATCGCCGCATGCGGACCGCTGCAGGACGAGCTGCTCGCCGCCGGCGGAGGCGATGTCCTCGCTCGTTGGGACGGCGCCTTCGACGGACTCCACCAGCTGTTGGGCTACGGAGCCATCACCTTCGACAACGAGGACGAGGGTCGCAAACTCGCCAAGTACGCCCGGGAGGGTCAGACCCTGAAGGACGCCTGGTTTCGCACGGCAAAGGAGATCCAGCCCGCGACGAACGGCGCTGCCGCCCCCGATGGCCCCACCGTGTGGGTCGGGGTGATGTGGGCCTCGAAAGCGGGCGCGAATCCCATCAACGACCACGCGTGGTCACACGGCTCGGTGTCCGCCGACCCCACATCGCCGACCACCCTGTCGTGCATGTGGACGGTCTGTTGACCCGCTGTCCCTACTGTAGCACATAGTGCTACAGTAGGGCAATGACACAGGCGATCACCCAACGGGAGCTGCGCAACGACAGTGGCGAGATCATGCGTCGCCTGGATCGCGGAGAGACTTTCATCGTCACGCGCAACGGCACCCCGGTCGGAGAACTGACGCCGATGCGACGTCACCGGTTCGTTTCCACCGACTCGGTCGTTGCGATGTTCGGCAACGCGCCGGCCATCGACGGCGACAGGTTCCGCAGCGACCTCGAAGCCATCGCGACGCAGGACCCCGAACCGCGTGGTTGATCCCCGACGGCCACGCGGCCTGCTCGACACGTCCGTGATCATCGACCTCGAACGCCTCGACCCCGAGCACCTTCCTGTCGAGTCGGCGGTCAGTGCAATCACGATGGCCGAGCTCGCCGCGGGACCCCACGCCACCCAGGACCCCGATGAGCGAGCCAGAAGGCAGGACCGTCTCCAACGCGCGGAGGCCGTCTTCGATCCACTTCCGTTCGATTCCGAGGCATCTCGCGCGTATGGCCGCGTGTACGCCGCCGTGGTCGGAGCGGGTCAAAAAGCTCGCGGAGCGCGAGCCGTCGATCTCCTGATTGCAGCGACAGCCTGCTCGGCCGGCCTTCCTCTCTACACCCGCAATCCCGATGACTTCCACGCCCTCCACGAGTTGGTCGAGGTCGTTCACGTCTGATGCGACAGCGTCCATCACTGCCTCAGGCGGTCAGAAGGGCGACCTGCGCATCACTTCGACGTACTCCGGCGGGTCACCGGGAAGTCAGCTGAACAGCTTCTTCGCGATGACCACACGCTGGATCTGGTTGGTGCCCTCGTAGATCTGGGTGATCTTGGCATCGCGCATCATGCGTTCGACGGGAAAGTCCTTCGTGTAGCCGTTGCCGCCGAGAAGTTGCACGGCATTGGTCGTGACGTCCATCGCGACATCGGAGGCAAAGCACTTCGCCATGGCGCCGAGGGAGCTGAGATCACCCCGGGGGTCGCCCTCGTCAATGGTCGCGCACGCCCGATGGACCAGGCCACGGGCCGCCTCCAGACGCATTGCCATGTCGGCAACCATGAACTGCAGGCCCTGTAGCTCGGCGATCGGCCTGCCGAAGGCGTGGCGCTCCTTCATGTAGGCAACACCTTGGTCAAGTGCTCCCTGGCCGATGCCGAGCGCCTGCGCGCCAACCGTCGGACGACTGCGATCGAGAGTCGCCATGGCGATGCGAAAGCCTTCGCCTTCCTCGCCGATGCGATTCCCGACCGGCACACGGACCTTGTCGAAGACCACCTCGCCGGTGGGACTCCCCTTGATGCCCATCTTGTCCTCGAGCTTTGCGACACGCACCCCCCAGTCGCGCTCGACCACGAAGGCCGAGATGCCCCGATGGCCGGCGGCCGGATCGGTCTTGGCGAACACGGTGTAGAGATCGCTGATGCCGGCGTTGGTGATCCAGTGCTTGGTGCCGCTGATCACGTAGTGGTCGCCGTCCCGGACCGCCCTGGTCCGCATTGCGGCGACGTCCGAGCCGGCATCGGCCTCGGAGAGGCAGTAACTGGCCTGGCTCTCGCCCGAGGCGACAGCAGGCAGGTAGCGCTCCCGCAATGCCTCGCTTCCCCAGTTGATCACGGGGATCATGCCCAGCTTGGAGATGAGCACGATGAGACTGGTCGAGGCACACACCCGGGCGATCTCCTCGGCCATGATCGCCTGGGTGACGTGGTCGGCTCCGGCGCCGCCGTATGCCTCGGGCATGCCGAGCCCGGTCAGACCCATCTCGACACACGCGTGGAAGTTGTCCCACGGATACTCGCCGCGCCGGTCCACCTCTGCGGCATTGGGGGCGATGCGCTCCTCGCAGAAACGCCGCAAGGAGGCGCGGAAGACGTGCTGCTCCTCGCTCAGGGTCATCGGTTGGGTCACGTCCCGTTCCCTTCCTCCATGCCGAGCAGCTCACGCCACGCACCAGGGAAGCTTGCCCGAATCTGCGAGGGCGTCATCGCCAAGGTCAATTCGGGCACGGCATCGGCGACCGAGCGCTGACGGTGGTGGTGGTGAGCAGCGCCGGCCAGATGACTGCGCCGACAGACGACAAGCTCGGGTGGGGCCGCCCCGAGGAAGCCGAACAGCGTGAAGGCGATCTCGAGGTCATGGACGACCGGCGCCCGCCCGAAGATGGAGGCGCGCTTGAGGGCGACCGCGACGCAGGCCGCAACCACGTCATCGTGGGCCTCACCCTCGGTCACCACGAGGCGATCCTCGAACGAACGCGCCAGCAGGAGTGCGTATCCCTGGTCGGGGCCCGGGCGGCCGAGTGAATGGCCAACCGGTTGTTCCGATCCGAGAGCAGCCGGACGCACCTGTCCCGTCGAACGGCGAGCCGGCGGCATCGGCAAACCCACGCGCGGCGCTCGATTGCGGGTGTCGGTTGGTACGTAGTCAGGTGCCGCCATCGTCGGTCTCCTCGGTCGCTTGCTTGTCCATGTCGTGGTGCAACAACCCGTACACCACCGAGTCGGCGAGCGCCTGCCACGAGGCCTCGATCACGTTCTGTGAGACCCCGATCGTCGACCAGGTCTCCTCGCCGTCGGTCGAGTCCAACAGCACCCGGGTCACTGCTGCGGTCCCCTTGTCGGTGTCGAGCACTCGCACCTTGAAGTCGGTCAGATGCAGCGCATCAAGGGCCGGATACTTCGAGCCGATGGCTTCGCGCAAGGCCGAGTCGAGTGCGTTCACGGGGCCATTGCCCTCGGCGGTGCGAATCACCCTCTCGCCGTCGACCACCAGCTTGACCGTTGCCTCGGTGGTGAACCCCCCGTCCACGCGATGCTCACTCGATACCCTGAAGGACTCCAACTCGAAGAAGGGCTGGCGCCACCCTCCCGCCTCACGCATCAGCAACTCGAGTGAGCCGTCGGCGACCTCGAAGTGGTAGCCGCGGTGCTCCAGATCCTTGAGCTGATCGAGAACGGTGGTCAGCGCTGCTCCGTCGAGGTCGAGTCCCAGCTCCGACGCCTTCATCTGGAGGGTGGAGCGTCCCGCCAGCTCGCTCACCACCACCCTGGTGCCGTTGCCGACACTTTGGGGGTCGACGTGCTCGTACGCATCACGGGCCCGGGCCAGCGCACTCGTGTGCAACCCCGCCTTGTGGGTG
>JACOTK010000233.1 GCA_016178435.1 Actinomycetota bacterium | reverse complement strand
CCTTTCCCGTACGGGTCAGCGGCACGAGCGCCGACGCCCTCGACCGCAGGGAACTGGGCATCGAACCCTGCAGCGCCGAGCCACTGATGCTGACCAAGGGCGTGCACGAGACTCGGACCGCTCCCGGGCGCCACAGTGGATTCGACATCGATCGGCTGGTGATGCTCTCGGCCCGAGGAGGAGTTGCCCAGACGCTTGATGGTTGGGCGACATCCACCCGGGCGCGCCGGCCGGCCGAGGATGCACCACGTCTCGATGTCACGACGCACTCACCGACCAGGCGTTCCATTCAGGTGACACCCGGCGGGGAGAAGACCTTCTGGCTCGTGCTCGGTGAAAGTCACAATGACGGATGGACCGCCCGGCTCCCGGGGAAGAAGCCGGCTCCTCCTCGACTCATCGATGGCTTCGCCAACGGTTGGCTGGTCACCGCGCCCAAAGGTGGGCTGCCGTTTGCCGTTGAGCTCGAATGGACCCCACAACAACGTGCCTGGCGGGGCATCCAGGCATCGCTGATCGGCGTCGTTGCCTGCCTGGGGATCCTGGGTTGGAGCTTCACCCGCCGACGTCGACACGCGGGAGCGGCAGCCCTCCACATGGTCGTCGATGACGCGCCACAACCGACCTTCTCGTTTTCCTGGCACGACGACACGCCATCGATCAAGGTGGTCGTTCTCGCGATGCTCGCACTCGGCACGACCGGAGCGGTGGTCGCCAAACCCGTGGTGGGGTTTGGCGTGGCGGTGTTCGTGGGAATCGGTCTGACCTGGAAACGGAGCCGTACGCCACTCGGCCTGGCTGCCTATGGCTCATTTGGCCTCAGTGCCGCGTTCATCGGGATCCGACAGATCCGTCGGCACTACCCCACGGACTCGAACTGGCCCGAGCTCTTCCATGCCGTGCACTGGCTCGCCGTGTCGGCCGTGCTCTTCCTCTTCGCTCATGCGCTCGTCGAGCGGCTGCGATCACCACGAACGACCGACCGGGGAGATTGTGCGGATGAGCAGGCTTGACGAGGTGAGGTCGCGACTGCGCCGCACGCTCCCCTCATCCCAGGGCAGCCGATACCTCCTCGCCTGTGCGGGCGGCAGTGGTATCGGTGCAGTCCTGTTCACCTGGATGTTGACCGCCGGCAGTTGGAACCTGTTCCGCTGGCAGAAGATGGCCTCGTTCTACGACGCCCAGGCCCATGCACTGCTCAACGGACGATGGGACGTCCCGCAACAGGTTCTCGGCATCGAGTCCTTCACCATTCACGGCAAGTCCTATCTCTACCAGGGACCCGTGCCCGCCCTGCTTCGCATGCCCATCCTCGCCTTCGGCGACCGGCTGGACGGGCGCCTGACGCAGCTCTCGATGCTCGCTGCCTACGTGGTCATCATGATGGTCATCGGCCACATGAGCCTGCGCCTACGTGGCATGGTTCGAGGCGGCGAGCCGGTCACCGGGATCGAGCTGGTCGGACTCGCCGGTTTCATGGCGCTGCTCGGGGGTGGTTCCAGCCTCCTCTATCTCGCCAGTCGGGCATGGGTCTACCACGAAGCCCTGATCTGGGGGGTTGCGTTCTCGATTGCCGCGCTCAACACGCTCCTCGGCTACCTCATCAAACCCTCCGGCCGGCGTCTGACACTTCTCTCCGTCCTCACGACAGCGGCGCTTCTGTCTCGTGCCTCCATCGGTCTCGGTCCGCTTGTCGGACTCGCTCTCGCCTGCGGCCTCGGCCTGTTGCAGGCAAAGCCCTGGCGAGCACTCCCCCGTCATCCGATGGCGGCACTCAAGGCGACGTGGCATCTCACCGTCGCACCAGCTGCACCCGTCGGGATCTACGCACTCATCAACTTCGTCAAGTTCGAGACACTCTTCAGCATCCCCTTCGCCGCGCAGGGCTTCACTCTGGTCGACCCGGCCCGACAGCAGATGCTGGCCGCGAACAACGGCACGCTCTTCGGCCTCAAGTTCATCCCGACGACCATGTGGCACTACCTCAACCCCGCCGCCCTGGGAATGTCACGTCGCTTTCCGTTCATCGATTTTCCAGCGATTCCCGGGCGCGTCATCGGCGACGTGCAGTTCGATCTCATAGACCGCACGGCGAGCGTCCCCTCGTCCCTGCCGGTCCTCTGCGTCCTGGCTCTCGTCGGCGTGGCGGTCATCGTTCGCGTGAGTCGCTCCGAGGAGCCCGGAAGTCCGTCAATCCGCCTGCTGCGCATTCCCCTGATCGGCGTCACTGCAGGCGGATTGACCATCCTGCCTTTCGGCTACATCTCCCACCGGTATCTGGCCGACCTCTTTCCTCTCCTCGCCCTGACGTCCATCGTCGGATTTCACGTCCTCGACCGATGGCGCGTCCAACGCCCGCGAATCGCAGGCGTTCCACTTGACCGCATCGCCATAGCGGTCATCGCCGGGCTGGGTCTGATCACGTTCGCCGTCAACCTGTCCCTTGCGCTCGTCTTCCAGCGGGCATTCAGCTATGACGTTCCACCCAGCCGGGTCGCGGGGTTCGTCGGGTTCCAAGAGGACCTCGATGGATGGATGGGGCATCGGCTCGGAGGCTTTCGACCGCCATCGGTTCAGGTCCACGATGAGCTCCCCGTGACCGGCGCATCGGGG
>JACOTK010000232.1 GCA_016178435.1 Actinomycetota bacterium | reverse complement strand
ATGAGTGGAAGTTCGGCCCGGCTGCAAGCCATCGCCGCGGTGAAGCAGTACCAGCCGCCCGCCGAATCGTTCTCGCCCGGCGAGCGCCCGGGAGAGATCTTCGGCCAGAACGTGTTCGGCAAGTCGGTGATGAAGGCACGCCTGCCGAAGTCGGTCTTCAAGTCCCTGATGGCCACCATCGAGCAGGGCAAGCCGCTCGATCCCACCGTGGCCGACATCGTCGCCTCGGCCATGAAGGACTGGGCGATCGAGAAGGGCGCCACCCACTACGCGCACATCTTCTACCCGCTCACCGGGCTCACCGCCGAGAAGCACGACAGCTTCCTGGAACCCGACTCGACCGGGTCGTCGATCGCCGAGTTCGCAGGCAAGACCCTGATCCAGGGCGAGCCCGACGCCTCCAGCTTCCCGAACGGCGGCCTGCGCGCCACGTTCGAGGCCCGGGGCTACACCGGTTGGGACGCAACCAGCCCCGCCTACCTCCTCGAGAACCCCAACGGCAACACCCTGTGCATCCCCACGGTGTTCGTCTCGATGACCGGCGATGCCCTCGACCACAAGACTCCCCTGCTGCGCTCCCAGCAGGCCATGGCCTCGCAGGCCGAGCGGGTCCTGAAGCTGTTCGGTCACGAGGAGCCCGACGCCGTCGTCTCCTTTGCCGGAGCGGAGCAGGAGTACTTCCTGGTCGACCGGAGCTTCTATCTGTCGCGTCCGGACCTGCTTGCATCGGGGCGTACGCTCTTCGGCGCCAATCCGCCCAAGGGGCAGGAGTTCGACGACCACTACTTCGGCGCCATTCCCGAACGGGTGCTCGCGTTCATGCTCGATGCCGAGCGCGAGCTGTTCAAGCTCGGCATCCCGGCGAAGACTCGCCACAACGAGGTTGCCCCCGGGCAGTTCGAGATCGCCCCGATGTTCGAACGGGCGAACGTCGCCTCGGATCACCAGCAGTTGTTGATGGTGATCATGAAGAAGGTGGCACAGAAGCACGGCATGGAGTGCATCTTCCACGAGAAGCCCTTCGCCGGGATCAACGGGTCGGGCAAGCACATAAACTTCTCGGTCGGCAATGCGTCAGAGGGCAATCTCCTGCTCCCCGGTGACACACCGCATGACAACGCCCAGTTCCTCGTCTTCTGCGCAGCGGTCATTCGGGCCGTCCACAGGTACGGGGGACTCCTCAGGGCCTCGGTCGCGTCGGCCGGCAACGACCACCGGCTGGGAGCCAACGAGGCCCCGCCGGCCATCATCTCCATCTTCCTCGGCGACCAGCTCACCGACGTCTTCGACCAGATCGCCAAAGGCGGTGCCACGAGCTCGAAGGAGAAGGGCACCCTCATCATCGGGGTGGATACACTCCCCGACCTCCCGACCGACCCGGGTGATCGAAACCGGACGAGCCCCTTCGCCTTCACCGGCAACCGCTTCGAATTCCGGGCCCCCGGAGCGCAACAATCGATCGCCGGGCCGCTGGTCACGATCAACACCATTCTCGCCGAGGCGCTCGACCACATCGCCACCCAGATCGAGGCCCGTATCGCCGACGGCGCCGACTTCAACGTCGCCGTCCAGAAGGTCCTCGAGGAGATCGTCACCCAGCACGGAAGTGTGGTGTTCAACGGCAACGGCTACTCCGACGCGTGGCCCATCGAGGCCGAGGCTCGGGGGTTGCTCAATCTGCGGACCACCGTCGACGCCATTCCCGAGCTCATCACCGATGATGCCATGGGGCTCTTCGAGCGCTACGGGGTCTTCAACCATCGCGAGATGCACAGCCGCTACGAGATAGCGCTCGAGCAGTACGCGCTGAGCGTCGGGGTCGAGGCTCGTTCGACCCTCGAAGTCGCCGCCACCGCCGTTCTGCCCGCCGCATTTCGTTACCAGACCGAGCTCGCAACCAACGTGGCCGCCCTCCGGGCCATCGGCTACGAGGCGGACACCACCACCCTCGACCAGGTCTGCACCACGGTCAAGGCGCTCCAGGCGGCCATCACCGCCCTACGCGAAGAGATCGATCGCGAGGAGCCGGAATCCATCTACGAGGAAGCCGCCCATGCGTGCATCAACCACATCCCGGCGATGGCAGCAGTCCGAGCTGCCGTCGATGACCTCGAGAGCTTCGTGGCAGACGACCTGTGGCCCCTTGCGACCTATCAGGAGATGCTGTTCATCCTCTGACCCGTCCTTTGCGCTGATCGCTGATCAGCGCAAAGGCTGTTCGGACGCTGCTCGATGCTCGGCGCACCGAGGACGGGCCGGACGGGGGTCACGGGTTTGGACGGCGTCATGAGTGATCTCGATCGGCCGGACGATCGGTTCGGGCCGGCGGACACACAGCTTCGCGACGACATCCGGCAGCTCGGTGCATTGCTCGGCAACGTCATCGCCGAACAACATGGTCCGGACCTCCTGGAACTGGTCGAGGATGTCCGTCAACTGGCCGTCGGCGTTCGCCGCGACCACGGCAGGCAGGTCGTCCTCACCGGGAAGCTCGAGGACTGCTCGATACACGACTCGCTGATCATCATTCGTGCATTCAGCTATTTCTGCCTCCTGGCCAACATTGCCGAGGACGTGCACCACGGTCGGACCTCACGTCGAACGGTGGATCATGCCGATCGAGGCGCGGGAACTCTGGCGGCTGCCGTCGAACGCGTTCGCGAGGCGGATCCGGAAGGGTCGATCGTACGCGCGACGCTGGAGAGGATGGCCGTCGTCCCGGTGTTCACGGCCCACCCCACGGAAGTTCGACGACGAACCATTCTCGATTCGCAGCGAAAGATCTCTCGACTGTTGAAGAGACGAGATCAGGCCATCCTGACCCGGGACGAGAGCATCGACTGGGGGGACGAGCTTCACCGGGAGGTGTTGTCGTTGTGGCAAACCGCGATCCTTCGCCTGGCGAAGCTTCGAGTCCGCGACGAGATCAACGAGATGCTCGGCTACTACGACCTCACGTTGTTCGAACAGGTCCCGGCCTTGCACCGAACGCTGGAGCGGCTGCTGGACATGACATGGCCCGGACAGTTTGAGGGCGGCGTTCGGCCGGTTCTGCGCATGGGTTCCTGGATCGGCGGTGATCGGGACGGCAATCCCTTCGTGACCTCGGAGCTCCTGCGTTTCGCCGTCGATCGACATGCCCACGTCGCGCTGACCCATTACCTCCAACAACTGCGACTCCTCGCCCACGATCTGTCCATGTCCTCCCGACTGGTCGAACCAACCGCTGAGCTCACCGCCCTCGCTGCGGCATCGCTCGACGACTCCCCCTTTCGCGTGGATGAGCCCTACCGTCGGGCGCTTCGCGGCATGCACGCCCGGTTGGCCGCCACGGCCCTTCATCTCGTCGGCACCGTGCCGGGTCCACCGCCCCACGCCGTGCTCCCCCCCTATGAACAGCCCGGTGAGTTGCTGGCCGACCTGGCCATACTGGACCGCTCGCTTCGCCATCACGGCGCAGGGGCCCTCAGTGATGCGCGTCTCGCTCAACTGCGCATTGCCGTTGAGACTTTCGGATTCCACCTCTGTGGGCTCGACCTGCGCCAGAACGCCTCGGTCCATGAATCGGTCGTCCATGAGCTGTTGGGGTCTGCAGGAGTCACCGACCACTACGACAGTCTCGACGAACCCTCACGAATCCGGTTGCTCGGCGAGGAGTTGGCAACCCGGCGCCCTCTCGGCGCGCCACACCTGAGCTTTGGCCGGCAAACCACCTCGGAGCTTGCCATCCTGCGATCGGCCGCCCAGACGATCGACCGTATCGGGCCGTCGGCATTGCCCAACTACGTGATCTCGGGCTGCAGCTCGGTGAGCGACGTGTTGGAGGTTGCCGTGCTGATGCGAGAAGTCGGACTCGCCGGCCCGCATCACCTCGGCATGAGCATCGTCCCACTCTTCGAGAGCATCACCGACCTTGCCAATGCCGGCGCGACCGTGACCGCACTGCTGGATGAACCCTGTTATCACCGCTGGATCATGCAGCGAGGAGGAGTGCAGGAGGTCATGCTGGGCTACTCGGACAGCAACAAGGACGGCGGCTATCTCGCCGCCAATTGGGGCATCTACCGAGCCGAGCTTGATCTTGTTGCCGCCACGCGGACAGCAGGAGTGGGCCTGGCGCTGTTTCACGGCCGAGGGGGAACGGTCGGGCGCGGTGGGGGACCGAGCCATGAGGCGGTGTTGGCCCAACCACCCGGCAGCGTTCAGGGAGCGATTCGCATCACTGAACAAGGCGAGGTCATCGCTGCGAAATATGCAGATCCCAACATGGCGACCGAGAACCTCGAGGCCCTGGTTGCGGCGACACTTCAGGCGAGTGCGCTGGATGTCGAGGCCCTGGGTGGTGATGCGAATCGCTATCACGGGGTCATGGATCAACTGGCCGTGCTCTCCTACGATGCGTACCGATCGTTGGTCTATGGGGACGATCGATTTGTCGAGTGGTTTCGCTGCGCCACCCCATTGCGGGAGATTGCCGATCTCAACATCGGAAGCCGGCCGGCATCGCGAAAGCCCTCCGATCGCATCGAGGACCTCCGGGCAATCCCCTGGGTGTTCAGCTGGAGCCAGTGCCGCATCATGTTGCCGGGTTGGTACGGCAGCGGCATCGCCCTCCAACACTGGCACGCCGGCGATCCCGCAAGGCTGGAGACGCTTCGGGAGATGTATCGGCGCTGGGGATTCTTCCGTTCAGTGCTCTCCAACATGTCCATGGTGCTGGCAAAGTCCGATCTCGACATCGCGTCTCGCTACTGCGAGTTGGTTCCCGACCCCGAGTTGCGAGCGTCGGTCTTCGGGCGCATCGTGGACGAGCACGAACGAACCATCCGAAACATCTTGGCCATTACCGGCAGCTCGTCGCTCCTCAGCGACAATCCAAGGCTGGCAGGGAGTATCCGCCACCGGTTTCCCTACCTCGACCCGTTGCATCACCTGCAGGTCGCCATGCTCAGGCGTCGACGCGCCGGCGACGACGACGTCCTCGTGGAACGCAGCATCCACCTCACCATCAACGGCATCGCCACCGCGCTGCGAAACTCGGGATGACCCGGAACCAAGCCCGAACAGGCCTCACGTGCGCCGTGCAGCCGGTGGCCTCGCCGGATCAGCCGACGTGCTCCGGCTCCCGAACCGTGACGCTCCGGCCCTGTTCGCCGGCATCGAAGGCTGCGATCATGGGCGATGGGTGGTGACCGTGGATGATCCCGACCAGCGACTGGAGCTCATCGGCCACATCCGCAAGGCCGGCAGCGGCGTCCTGAATCGCCGCCGCGCCTTCGCTGGTGGTGCGAGCGGTGTCCGCCACCGAGCCGATGTTCTCCGCGATCTCCGCCGAACCCCGGGCGGCGTCGGACACGTTGCGGGCAATCTCGTTCGTGGTCGCCGTCTGTTCCTCGACCGCCGCCGCAATGGTGTTCTGGATGCCGGAGATCTGGGAGATGATCGCACCGATTCGACGGATGGCCTCAACGGCGCCGCCGGTGTCGGACTGGATGGCCGCGATCTTGCCGCTGATGTCGTCGGTTGCCTTGGCCGTCTCCTTGGCAAGCTCCTTGACCTCGTTGGCCACCACGGCGAAGCCCTTGCCCGCCTCGCCCGCACGAGCGGCCTCGATGGTCGCGTTGAGCGCCAGGAGGTTGGTCTGTTCCGCGATCGAGGTGAT
>JACOTK010000231.1 GCA_016178435.1 Actinomycetota bacterium | reverse complement strand
GGGCAGACTCGACACACACCAGCGGTGCAATTCACGGGCGAGGACCTCGGCGGACGGCGGACCGGTCAGGACGTCGTTGAGATGGCGGTGATCGAGCTCATCATCGATGTGAGTCTTGAGATCCTCGAAACTGCGGTAGTCGACAACGAAGCCGCACGCATCGAGCTCCGCCGCCTCGGCAACGACCTCCACCTCGTAGTTGTGCCCATGGAGTCGGGCACACGGATGTCCCTCGGCAAGCCCTTCGAGGAGGTGTGAGGCCGAGAACGAGAACCTCTTGGTGATGGTGAACATGTCAGCCCCGATCGCTCATGATCGGTCTTTCGTAGGAGGTGGGGTCGAGGACCCCGGCTTCACGAAACGCCTCACGCCGCTCCGCGCAGGTCCCGCAGGTGCCGCAGTGCCGGTCACCGCCTCGGTAGCACGACCAGGTGGCTGCAAAGTCGACCCCGAGCTCGGCCCCCAGGCGCACAATGTCCACCTTGGTCGATGTCAGGAACGGTGCTTCGATCTGCAGATCCGGATGAGCGAAGCCCTCGTTCGCCAAACGGGCCTGCGTCTCGAAGGCAGCGATGAAGGCGGGCCGGCAGTCCGGATAGATGGGGTGGTCACCGGCGTGCACGGCGATCGCCACGGCGTCGGCGCCGATCGCCACCGCCAGCCCCGTTGCCACCGACAGGAAGATGGCATTCCGATTCGGCACCACCGTCGCACGCATGGACTCGTCGCGGTAGTGCCCGTCGGGAACATCAATGTTCACGTCGGTCAACGCCGAGCCCGTCAGAACACCCGCCAGGGCGCTCAGGTCAACGAGGTGGTGACGAGCGTCGAGGTGATCGGCGGCGCGCACGGCAAAGGCGAGCTCCCGGTCGTGTCGTTGGCCGTAGTTGAACGAGATCACCGTCATCGCGTCCCCTTGACTCGCCAGGAGGTGCGCCATGACGATGCTGTCGAGTCCACCGGAGACCACGGCGACCGTGGACCTGGACCCACGACCGGGGTTGGTGGCCACTCAGCTTCCCAACTCGGCGGTCGCCTCGGTCACGATGCCGCCACGAACGTGCTGGGTGAGCACCACCCGGACCGATCGGGGACTCGCCGCGCGCATGACCTCGGCGGCGATCTCACCGGCGATGGCCTCGGCAAAGGCAGCCCGATCACGAAACGACCACAGGTAGAGCTTGAGCGACTTGGACTCGATGCAATGCCCCGCCGGGTGGTAGTCGATCTCCAACGACGAGACGTCGGGCTGGCCGGTCACCGGACACAACGACGTCAGCTCGTCGGTGAGAAAGCGCACCCGATTGCAGTGCGCCGGCGTGGGAAAGCACTCGAGGTGATCGAGTGGACCGCGAGCCTCACGACCCAACACCGTCAACTGCTCATTGGCCTCTGCCATCACCGCTCCCGCAATCGTGTGGTGGAGGCACCGCCTCCAGGTCCGCATCGTACTTCCTGACCTCTTGGCTTAACCTCAACGATCATGAACCGTTTGGCCGACGAGACCAGTCCCTACCTGCGCCAACACCGGGACAATCCGGTCGACTGGTACCCGTGGGGCGACGAGGCCTTCGAGCGGGCCCAGGCCGAGGACAAGCCGATTCTGCTGTCGGTCGGCTACTCGGCTTGTCACTGGTGCCATGTGATGGCTCACGAGTCGTTCGAGGACCCGGCTGTCGCTGCGGTGATCAACGACCTCTTCGTCAACGTCAAGGTCGACCGCGAGGAACGCCCCGATGTCGACGCGGTCTACATGGAGGCGGTCCAGGCGATGACCGGTCACGGCGGCTGGCCGATGACGGTCTTTCTCGCCCCCGACGGACGCCCCTTCTTCGGTGGGACCTACTTTCCGCCCCAGGCCCGTGGAGGGCTCCCCAGCTTTCTGGACCTCTGTCGGGCCGTTCACGAGACCTGGAACGAGCGACGCGACGATCTGCTCGGACAGGCCGACGACCTCACGGCAAGCCTGAGCCGAACAGCCCTCCTCGAGAGTGGTGAGGGGATGCCCGGGCCCGAGGTGCTCACCGATGCCGTGCGCTCGCTCCAGGCGCAGTACGACGCCGAATGGGGCGGCTTCGGCAAGGCGCCGAAGTTCCCCCAGGCCATGAGCCACGAGCTGTTGCTCAATTTGCATGCCACTGGTCACTCCCCCGGCCCCGAAGTGTTGGCCATGATCACCAACTCACTCGATGCCATGGCCTCCGGCGGCATGTACGACCACCTCGGCGGCGGCTTCGCGCGGTACTCCGTCGACGCCTTCTGGATGGTCCCCCACTTCGAGAAGATGCTCTACGATCAGGCGCTGTTGGCCCGCGCCTACCTGCACGCATGGCAGGTCACGGGCAGTGCGCACTACCGCCAGGTCCTCGATGAGACCATCGACTACGTGCTGCGTGATCTGGCACACCCTTCAGGTGGCCTGTTCTCGGCGGAGGATGCCGATTCCGAGGGCGAGGAGGGCCTCTTCTACATCTGGCGTCCCGAGGAGATCCGAACGGCCTGCGGCGATGACACCGAGGCGGCCGAGGCGGCAATCGCATGGTATGGCGTGTCGGCGTCGGGCAACTTCGAGGGGTCGAACATCCTGCACCGGCCCGTGCGTGGCGACCTGCTGCGTCCCGAGGCGGTCGAGCGCGCCCGCTCGTTGCTCTTCGAAGCCCGCCTGCAACGGGTTCGTCCCGGTCTCGACGACAAGGTGCTCACCGAATGGAACGGCCTGTTCCTCGCGACCCTGGCCGAGGCTGCGGCGGCAACCGGCAACGTCGTCTGGCGGGACGCCGCGCTTCGGCTCGGCGGGTTTCTCCTGGCGCGGGTGCGGGGAGCGAACGGCCGGTGGATGCGCTCCTGGCAGGCCGATGGTGGCGCTCGCCTCCTTGCCTACGCTCAGGACTATGCAGCGCTCATCGACGGCTTCACCCGCCTCGGCGAATGCACCGGCCAGGCCATGTGGCTCGCCGAGGCCGCCACCGTCGCCGACGGTCTGCTCGAGCTGTTCTGGGATGAAGCACATGGCGGCGTGTTCACCAGTGGCCACGACGCCCCGGCCCTGGTGGCTCGTCAGAAGGATCTCTTCGACAACGCATCGCCCAGTGCCAACAGCAATGCTGCGGTGGCCCTCGCTCGCCTGGGAGCGCTCACCGGTGAGCGTCGCCACACCAATGCCGCCGAGTCCATCATCACCCTGCTCGCCGGCCCGGTGAGCCAACACCCCACCGCGTTCAC
Organism: Actinomycetota bacterium; assembly: GCA_016178435.1. GTDB lineage: Bacteria > Actinomycetota > Acidimicrobiia > Acidimicrobiales > CADCSY01 > JACOTK01. The sequence continues at coordinate 491 of JACOTK010000231.1, read as the reverse complement.
CCACCTGCTCGGCGCCATCTCGTTCCTCCAGGGTCCGTCGGCCGAGGTCGTCGTCGTGGGTGATCGCCCCGACCTCGTCGCCGTCGTCCATGAGCGCTACCTCCCCAACACCGTCCTGGCCTGGGGCGAGACCGGCACATCCCCGCTGTGGGAAGGTCGCCAACCCAACCTCGCCTACGTCTGCGAGGGCTTCACCTGCAAACAGCCCGCCTCCACCCCCGAGGAGCTGATCGCGCAACTGAGGCTGTAGGCGGTCCTTACCCCCTCCCCCATCACGTTTGCGCAAGTGCTTTGCCCGCTTCGTGAAATCTCGAGAGGCCCGATCTCTGGTCCGCACCCCTCATGTCATTTCGATGTCACACCCTCCTGGGAGAATGGGGGCATGGGAATCACGGCGGTGCGGGAGCTTGGCGAGCAGTTGCATGCGCTCGTGGGCGCCTTCGAACCGGGGACCTGTGACGGCGAGCTTGCCAAGCAGTACGTGGAGGCCT
>JACOTK010000230.1 GCA_016178435.1 Actinomycetota bacterium | reverse complement strand
GCGAGGATTCAGCCGTGCCGCCAACTTCACGTGGCACGCCAGCGCCCGGTCCCACGTCGCCGCTTATCGGAGTGCGCTCGCCAACCGGTAGCGTTCGTGGATGCGCGTGGCCCTCGATGTCTCCGCCATCCCCGATGACCCAGCCGGTGCCGGAATCTACGTCCTCGAGCTGGTCAAGGCGCTCGACGTGCTCCCCCCCGGCAGCGATCTCGATCTCCACCTGGTGGCACGCAACGATGACGGCGAGCGTTGGCACTCCGTGGCTCCCCGAGCCACCGTCCACGAAGTCGTCCCCATTCGTCGGCCCTCCCGGCTGGCCTGGGAGCAGATGCTGGCACCCCGGCTGGCGAAGCACCTCGAAGCGGACGTGTGGCACGGGCCGCACTATACGATTCCCCTCATGATGCCCCAGTCGAAACCCTCGCAGCATCGGGCTCGCTCGGCGTCGGTGGTCACCGTGCACGACCTCACCTTCTTCGATCACCCTGAATGGCACGAGCGCAGCAAGGTCACCTACTTCCGACCCATGATCCGCGCCGCCGCTCGACGGGCCCAGGTGCTGATAGGTGTCAGCGACTGGACGAGCAAGCGCCTGATCGAGCTTGTCGGCCCCCGGGCCGCCGTCGTCACCATCCCCCACGGCGTCGATCACACACGTTTCCTGCCTTCCACCGGCGACGGGAGGGCCAGGGATCTCGCCGCGTTGGCGGGTGTCGGCATTCGCCCCCCGTTCATCGGTTTCGCCGGGACCATCGAGCCGCGCAAGAACATCCCCTCCCTCGTACGCAGCTTCGACGCCATCGCCGACGATCACCTCGGTCTGCAGCTCGCCATCGTGGGCCAACCGGGGTGGGGATCCGACGAGGTCAAGCGGGCCATCGCAAAGAGTCGTCACCGTGATCGGATCAACCTGACGGGCTATGTCGAGGCCGAGGTCATACCCGCACTCTTCCGACAGGCCACCGTGGTGGCCTACCCCTCGCTTGAGGAGGGCTTCGGACTCCCCGCTCTCGAGGCCCTCGCCTGTGGCGCGCCGCTCGTCACCACGACCGGCTCCGCGATGGAGGATGTGGTCGGCGATGCCGCGGTCCTGGTTCCGCCCGATGACGACGCCTCGCTGACGCAGGCCCTCTCGCAACTGGTGGAACGCGCCGGTCGGCGAGAGGCGCTCTCGCTCGCCGGGCCCCCACGCGCTGCCTCATCCACCTGGCAGCGATGCGCCCAGCTCCACCTCGATGCCTATCGATTCGCCATCGCGCGATCAACCGGGAAGGTAGAACCGTGAACCCGACGAAGCCCAGCCCCATGGACCCTCTGGTCGACCCACGCCTCGAGACCTACGCCCTCGAGCACTCCTCGGCCGAAGCCCCTCACCTCGTCGCCCTGGCCGCCGAGACCTTCGAGGAGACGGCCGTTCCACAGATGATGGTCGGACCGTTGGAAGGCGGGCTGCTCGCCCTGCTGGTCGCCCTGGTCAAGCCCCGTCTCGTCCTGGAGATCGGCGCCTTCACCGGGTACTCGGCGCTCTCGATGGCTGCCGAGCTGCCGGCCCAGGGCAGGATCATCACCTGCGAGCTCGACGAACGCCACGCCGAGATCGCCCGGCGCCACATCGCAGCCAGTCCCTACGCCTCGAGCATCGAGGTGCGCATCGGCCCGGCCGCCGAGACGATTGCCGGACTCGAGGGCCCATTCGACTTCGTGTTCATCGACGCCGACAAGGCCGGCTACATCGACTACTACGAGGCGGTCCTTCCGAAGCTCAGTCCGGGGGGGGTCATCGCGGTCGACAACGTCTGTTGGAGCGGCAAGGTCATCCACCCCGATGGCCACCCGGACACCGCGGCAATCCTCGCGTTCAACGATCATGTCCGAGACGACCATCGGGTCGAGAAGGTCATGCTGACCGTTCGCGACGGCGTGACCTTGATTCGCCATCGCCGGCCTGCATGATCACCGTCCTCGCCGGTGGCGTCGGCGCTGCTCGTCTTCTGGCCGGCCTGGTGCTGGTTCTCCCCCCCGCCGAGATCACGGCCATCGTCAACACGGCCGACGACGAGATCATCCACGGCCTCGCCATCAGCCCTGACCTCGACACCATCACCTACACGCTGGCCGGCGCCATCGACCCGGCACGGGGATGGGGCCTCGATGGCGAGTCGTGGGCGGCCATGGACGCCCTGGATCGCTATCAGCCCTTCAGGCCCCCGGGCTCCGGTGCGGCCAACACCTGGTTCCGCCTGGGCGATCGTGATCTGGCGACGCACCTCTACCGCAGCGCCCGCCTGGCCGAAGGAGCCGACCTCACCACCGTGACGAGCGAGATCGCCCGTGCATGGGGAGTGCAGGTCCGCCTGGTGCCCATGACCAACGATCGGGTCGCGACCAGGTTGACCGTGGCCGACAGCGTCACCGACGACAGCGTCACCGACGACAGCGCCGCCGATGGCAGCGGCTCGACCGAGATCAGCTTTCAGGATTACTTCGTGCGGCTCCGTCATGGCGTTGCCGTCTCGTCGCTCCGCTACGACGGCGCCGCCGAGGCGCGGCCGAACCCCATCGCCCTCGAGGCGATCGATCGGGCCGAGCGCATCCTGATCGCCCCTTCCAACCCATTGCTGTCGATTGCCCCGATTCTTGCGCCGTCCGGGATGAGGGAACGACTGATCGCGCGACGAGAAGACGTCGTGGCCGTGTCTCCCATCGTCAACGGCGCAGCCGTCAAGGGTCCGGCCGACCGGTTGCTGACCGAGCTGGGCTTCGAGTCATCGGTGGTCGGCGTTGCCCGTCTCTACGCCGAGCTCGCGTCGACGCTCGTGGTCGACGAGACCGACGCGCACCACCGCGCCGCGGTCGAGTCATGTGGCATGCAGTGCGTGGTCACCGGGACGGTGATGCACACACCTGTCGACGCGGC
>JACOTK010000229.1 GCA_016178435.1 Actinomycetota bacterium | reverse complement strand
GCGGCCTCACGGCCGGCCAGTGGGAGGGCGTGCAACTCGCTGCGGCTTATGCCGCGGCATTCTTCGAGCAACGCCAGGACGATGCCCTGCAGCTCATCGAAGCGGCGAGTGCCGAACAACTCGGTGAAGGCGCTCTGCTCCTGGCGCTGCTGATGATGAGCGGTCAGGCGGCGAAGACCACCGGCTCCCCTGCCGACGTCGCCCGCGGCTGGGCCTCACTGGCAGCGAACGCTGCCAACGAGCCCAACTGGAACGAACCGGGCTAGAGCATCACGACACGGAGGTCGTGCTCCACGCCCCCTCAGGGGCCGTCGAGGTAGTCCCGGAGCTTCTGACTGTGGTCGGGGTGTCGGAGTTTCTTCAGGGTCTTGGTCTCGATCTGGCGGATGCGCTCACGGGTCACCCCGAACTCACGACTCACCTCCTCGAGGGTACGAGCCTGGCCGTCGTCGAGCCCGAAGCGCATGTGCATCACCTGACGCTCGCGTTCGCCGAGGTTCTCGAGGGCATCGAGAACCGCCGCGTTCAACAACTTTCGTGCGGTGGCGTCCCCCGGGGACTCCGCTTGGGTGTCCTCGATGAAATCGCCGAGTTGCCCCTCATCCCCCTCGCCCACCGGCAGGTCGAGTGAGATCAGGTCCTGGGAGATCATCTGAAAGTCGATGACCCGTTCAACGGTGAAGTCGGCCCGGTCGGCAATCTCGTGAACCGTTGGCTCACGCTCGAGCTCTTGATGCAGCTCCCGCTGGACCTGGGAGACCTTGTTGATCATCTCGACGATGTGGATCGGGATGCGAATGGTGCGAGCTTGGTCGGCGATTGCCCGCGAGATCGCCTGGCGGATCCACCACGTGGCATACGTCGAGAACTTGAAGCCGCGTTGGTGGTCGAACTTCTCCACCGCCCGCATCAGACCGAGATTGCCCTCCTGGATCAAATCCAGGAAGTGCATCCCACGACCGTTGTAACGCTTGGCGATGGACACGACCAGACGAAGGTTGGCCTGGATGAGCGCCTTCTTTGCCTCCTGGCCGTCGGCGGCAAGCACCACGAGCTCGCTGTCGCAGGCAGCGTTCCCCATGGCCGCCAGGGCTGTCGAGGCGGCGATGCCGGCCTCGATGCGCTTGGCCAACGCGACCTCCTCGGGAGCGGTCAACAACGGCACCCTGCCGATCTCCTTGAGGTAGGCGGCCACGGGGTCGAACGCGTCGCCGGTCAGACTCGATCCCGCACCCGAGGTCTTCTTCCGTGCCGGCTTGCCGGCAACAGCGGCCGCACTCGGTCGCTGCCTCCTCGCACCGGGACCGGGCGCCGGCGTCGCCTCCTGCGCCTCGCTCTCCCCGGCGAACGGCTCCTCCGGATCGACGACGATGTTCTGACCCGCCAACAGCTCCGTGATCGCCTCGATGAACGCTGGTGTCGGCTCCGGGGTGCCGAGGGCGACGAGCACCTCGTCGACCGTGACCGTTCCGTCGACCTTGCCGATGGCGATCAGCCTGCGCAACTTGTCGAGTGGCAGCTCGTCGCCCGGGGAATCAGGGAGCCCTTCAGTCGTCACGATGCCTCTTCTCCCGCCCACTCCCGGAGAAAGGCTACCAACTCATACAGGAGTTCCCTGCTCGGTGTCGTCGTGCGAAGTCGCTCCATGCGCAGCGCAAGCCAGGCCATCCGAGGTTGATGCACCATTGGGTCATCGGCAGCTCGAACCTGCATCTCAAGCTGAACCATCACTCGACTCGCCGCCCTCTCCACCAGGCGGGCGACCACGTCGAGGGCCTCGACGTCCGCATCCTCCACGGCAAGGCGACCGAGCGCCTCGACGACATCAGGGTCTGCATTGGTCAGCGCCTCGTGAAAGGTCGTCGCACCCACCAGGGATCGATAGATGCGAAGGTGCGTCTCGTCATCGAAAAGGACCTCATCGAGCAGGTCGGCGACCTCCTCGGGCCGCTGGACCGCGAGGCGAAGGGTCATCAGCGCCGAACGATCGTCGCCCTCATCCGATCTCGGCCGTGGCCGGTTGAGCACCCGACCCGGGCCGCCGATCCCAGGACCCCCCTGCGTCACCCTCAACATGTCGCGCAGGTGGGCAGGGTCGACACGGCATCGATCCGCCACCTGCATCAGGTACTGATCCCGAACAAGTGCGCTCGGGTGCTCGCCAAGCAGATCGACCGCGGCCTGGGCCGCTCGGGCACGGCCCTCGGGGGTCGAGAGGTTCGAGGCGGCCAACAGCCTCTCGATCCGAAAGGCCAGGAACGGCACCGCTCCGCTCACGGCCTTCTCCAGGAGCACCGGGTCTCGCTGGGCCAACTCACCGGGGTCGCTCCCCGGCGGCATCGCCGCCACGAACACATCGACGTCGTAGCGGCGCTCCCACTCGTAGAACCGCTCGGCGGCGTTCTGTCCGGCCGCGTCGGCGTCGAAGGCGAGCACGATCCGCCGCGAGAAGCCCTTCAGGAGCGCAACATGTCGCTCGGTGAGTGCCGTGCCACAGGTCGCCACCGCCCGTTGGACTCCCGCCTGCGACATGCCGATCACATCGGTGTACCCCTCGCACACCACGACCTCGCCCCGCTCGACCACCTCGGTCTTTGCCCAATTGAGACCGTAGAGCACCTCGCTCTTGTCATAGATGGCGGTGGCAGGCGAGTTCTTGTACTTGGGGCCCTCCGCACCGGGCATGATGCGTCCCCCGAGCGCCACGGCGTCACCTCGAACATCGAAGATCGGAAAGATGATGCGACCCCGAAAGCTGTCCTGCATGCGGTCCCGGCGGTTGACGAAGCCCAGGCCCGTGTCGCGCAGGACATCGGCGGGCACCTCGATCGCCCGACAGAGCTGGTCCCAGTCATCGGGAGCCCAGCCGAGCTTGAACCGACGAACGATCTCGCCGTCGTAGCCGCGCGAGCGCAGATACCCTCTGGCCGCTGCCGCGTCAGGCGCGTTCAGCAGTCGCTGGTGGTACCACGCCACCGCCTTGCCCATTGCCTCCACGAGGACCCCTCGCCTCCGGTGGGCGCCGCTCTGGGCCTCGTTGTCGTAGCGAAGCTGGATGCCGGCACGGCCGGCCAACAGCTCGAGCGCGCCGGCGAAGTCCAGATGGTTGATCTCACGGACGAAGGTGATGACGTCGCCCTTGGCCTGGCACCCGAAGCAGTAGTACAACCCCAACTCGGCGTTGACGGAAAAGGATCCGCTCTTCTCCGCGTGAAATGGGCAGAGTCCGACCCAACGAGACCCCGAACGACGGAGCGCGACGTGCTCCCCGATGATCGCCACGACGTCGGTCGATGCCCGAACCCGTTCGATGTCCTCGTCAACAATGCCCACGGGCTATGCCTCGTCGTTCGCCTCGACGTTTGTCGCGTCGTTCGCCTCGGCTCGCAGGGACGCAACGACCGACACCGTGAGCACGACGGCAATCACGGCCAACGATGCCCAGGTCGGCAGATGATAGAACCCGGACACCAGCATCTTGATGCCGACAAAGCCGAGGATGACACCGAGGCCGACATTCAGGTAGCGAAAACGATCGGACATGCCCGCCAGCAGGAAGTACAACGCGCGCAGGCCGAGGATCGCGAAGGCGTTCGAGCTGAACACGATGAACTGCTCCCGGCTCACCGCGAGCACGGCGGGCACCGAGTCGACAGCGAAGACCACGTCGGTGGTCTCGATCATCACGAGCACCGCGAACAACGGTGTCGCCAAACGGCGGCCGTTCGCGCGGGTGAAGAGCTTCTGGCCGTCGAGCTCGTTGGTGGAGGGAACCACGCGTCGCACCAGGCGAAGGGCGACATTGCTCTCGGGGTGAACCTCGGCCTCGTCGTGATGCGCGATCTTCCACGCCGTGTACAACAGGAAGGCCCCGAAGATGTAGAGCACCCACTCGAAACGCTCGATGATGGCCACCCCACCGAAAATGAAGATCGCCCGCAGCACGAGGGCGCCGAAGATGCCCCAGAACAGCACGCGAAACTGGTACATGGCAGGCACGCCGAAGAACGTGAAGATGACCGCCCACACGAAGACGTTGTCGATCGAGAGGCTCTTTTCGATCAGGTAACCGGCCAGGTACTCTCCCGCCGCCGGACCACCCTGCCACGCCAGGATGACGAGGGCGAAGGAGAGGCCGATGCTGATCCACACGGCACTCTCGATCGCCGCCTCCTTGAAGGAGATCTCATGCGCTCTCCGGTGCACCAACAACAGGTCGGCCACGAGCAGGACGGTGATGAAGCCCAACAGCGCGAGCCAAACCCACCAGGGCACGCCAAAGTCGGCGAAGTTCTCCGACGTGGACGCCGTCGCAGCAAGGATCAAGCGGGACATCTGCCTCAGCGTAGTAGGGACGGGTCGGAACCCCGGCGGTACCTCAATCGCTTCGGTCGGGCTGAGCCGGTTACGTGAGGCTGATGACCGGCTCGTGGACGGCGACCGCCGCGACGATGACTCCCGTTATCTGATCGGGCACCTCGAGGACCAGCATGTGACCACCACCCGGCACACTCACCACGGTCGAACCGGTGATGCAGGAGCTCACCTGGCGGGCCAACCAGGGCGGGGTCAATAGGTCGAAGCGACCCGAGACGATGGTCGTGGGAATGTCGAGTCCCCGGAGATCGGGACGAAGGTCCATGGCCTGCATCGCCGCCAGGCACGCAGCACGAACCGGGGGCGGGCAGGCGACGAGCATGTCGCGGGTCAGAACAAGATGACGGCGGCACGCACGGCGACCGACCGTCGCCCGCACGAGGGCGGGTCCGATGGGACTGCGCACGATCGGATCGATGAAGGAAGCCCCGATGACCTTTTGCAGCACCCTGTCAATGGGCCCGAACCCGAGCCCGTTGGCTGCCGTGGACACCAACACCAGTCCACGCGCTCGCTCGACGAGCACCTCGCGATGGTGAGCGGCCAACGAGAGGACGGTCATGCTGCCCATGGAATGGCCTGCCAGGATCGCGTCCCTGATGTCCAATTGCTCGAGCACGGCCGCCAGATCGGCGCCGAGACGGGCGATGGTGCAGCCATCCGAACCGACGGTGGAGGATCCATGGCCCCGCTGGTCGTACATGACCACCATGTTGCCTGAACGAATGAGGCGATGGGCGACCGGAGCCCACACCTCGCGTGCCCCCGTCCAACAATGGGAGAGCACGACCGTCGAACCCTCGCCGGCGATGGTGACCGCCAACTCGGCCCCGTCATCGGTGGTGACGACCCGGGCCTCACCGTTGGGGACCACGTAGTCCTCCGGGCGGGTCGGGTCCTCGGCTCTCGCCCAACGCTCGTCGGTGCGGCGGGCAACGACAGCCGCTGCCGTCAGGAGTCCACCCAGCGCAACGGCACGCCTCATCAGTCGGGCAACCATCAGCAAGAACCTCTGCTTTCCGTGTCCACGGTCCCGGCCCTCAACTCGTAGCTCACCATGTCGAAGTGCCGTGCCCGTTCGCTGAAGGCAAAAGTGTAGCCGGGCCACAGTGTCGTGTTCCGACCCTCGGCGTCGAGATACCAACTCGCACAGCCGCCCGAGTTCCAGACGGTTCTCGCCGCCTTGCGCTGCACCTCGTCGCTCCACCTCTGCCAGGCCGTCTGCCGCACCTCCACACTGGCGACACCCTGCTCCTTCATCTGGCGCAGGCCGTCGATCACGTAGCGGATCTGCGCCTCGATCATGTGGACCAGCGACGTGTGCCCGATGCCGGTGTTGGGGCCCGCCAGAAGGAAGAAGTTGGGAAACCCGGGAACGGCGGTCCCCATGTAGGCCTGGGCGCCACTCGCCGACCAGTGCTCGCCCAACGTGCGCCCGTCGGCGCCCTGGACCTTCTCGGCGATCGGGTTGTCGGTGACGTGAAATCCCGTTCCGAAGATGATGGTGTCGACCGGGTGCTCAACGCCACCGGCGGTCACGACGCCATGGGGACGCACCTCGACGATCGCGTCGCTGATCACCTCGACGTTGTCACGCTGAATGGCCGGGTAGTAGTTGTTGGACAACAGGAGCCGCTTGCACCCGGGCCGATACCTCGGAATGAGCTTCTCCCGGAGCCGTGGATCGCGAATACGCATGCCGATGTAGACCGCAATCGCCTTTTCAAGCACCCGGAGAACAGCCGGGTTGTAGACGAGGAAGCCGGCGAAGATCTCCCGGCTCCAGTACACCCCGGTTCGCACCAGTCGCTGGAGCACGGGCACTCGGCGATACAGCCGACGCTCCAACGCCGTGATGCGTCGATTGGGATGCGGCAGCACCCATGGCGGCGTCCGCTGAAAGACACTGAGCTTGTCCACCAGTGGCTGGATCTCGGGAACGAACTGAATCGCCGACGCACCCGTGCCGATGACCCCCACCCGCTCACCGCCGAGGTCGTGGTCGTGGCGCCACCGGGCCGAGTGAAAGGTCGTGCCCTCGAAGGTGTCGAGACCCGGGATGTCGGGGATTGCCGGCTCGGCAAGGGGGCCGTTGCCCAGCATCATGATGTCCGCGGTGAGCAGGCCGGCGGTGGTCTCGATCCGCCAACGCCGAGCGTCGACGTCCCATGCGGCATGCATGACCTCATGGTCGAAGCGGATGTGTTTGACGACCCCGTGCTTCTCGGCAGTTTGCCGCAGGTAGGCGAACAACTCGGGCTGCGGCGAGTAGGTCTCGGTCCAGTCAGGGTTGGGCTCGAACGAGAACGAGTAGAGATGTGATGGAACATCGCAACGACAGCCCGGGTAATGGTTGTCGCGCCAGGTGCCCCCCACGTCGGTGCTGCGCTCGAGAACGGTGTACTCGATGCCCTCTCGCTCCAACGCGACCGCTGCTCCGAGTCCGGCGAAGCCGGCGCCGACGATCGCGACCCGGACATGCGGTGGTGACGTCGGTTCGTCTCTGGACATTACCGGATGGTAATAAGACCCGCCCGAGAACACCAGACGACGGCCGGCCGACTCCTCGACGCTCGCGCCTCGGCGATGGCCGGCTGTCCGATGTCTCAGCTCATGACCAGGAACCCGATCGCCAGTCCCGAAAGCGCCATCCCCAGGATCTGTGTCGTCGAGCACCGCTCGCGGAGCAGGAAGACGGCGAGCAGGACGGTCGTGGCCGGATACATCGAGGTGAGGATCGAGGCCACCGCCAACGCTCCCTGCCGGGTCGCCATGAGAAACAGCACCGCAGCGGCAACGTCCAGCGCTCCGGCAACGAGCGTGGCGGCGCGGACCTCCGCGGAGGGAAGGATCCGCCTCTCGACTGCCATCGCCACCGCTCCCAGCATGACAACCGATGCCACCCGGGCGGCAAGAAGGGGCCACACGCCCGTATCGCCTCCGGTGCGATCAAGACACACGTAGAACATGCCGAACCCCACGCCACCGACAATCGCGTGCACCAGACCCGGCTGTTGGATCCAGGTTCCGAACGAGCCCTGGGAACCCCTTGGAGCCCCATCATCCGGAGCCATGGCGACAAGCACCACCGCCGGGAAGGCAAGACCGATGCCCAGGAGGCCGAGGTTGCTGATCACGTCACCACCGATCAGTCCGACCAGGACGGGTATGGCCGCAGCCTGCGCAGCGGTGACCGGAGCTACCACCGCCATCCGACCGACAGCCAGACCTCGGTAGAGCAACAGCGTGCCCAATCCCCCGCCCACCCCGCCGCCGACACCCCACAGGAGGTCGGAGACCTCGGCAGAGGATCTGATGAGCGGGGAGAACACCGTGAGCGCGATCAAACCCACCATGTGGCTGCCCACCACGATGCGCAGGGCCGATGACCGACGGCTTGCCGTCCCCGCCACATAGTCGGCCGCACCCCAGGAGATCGCTGCCAAAAGGGCAAGTGGGGCTGCCAGGGTCGATGAATGAGGGAAGCGGATCCCGAACTCCCCGCTCGTGGGTTCGGCGCCGAGCGCGGCAACCAGGCCGGCGAGGAACACCACGGCAATCACACCGGCAAGAGCGCGCAACTGCTTCTCGGCAACGTTGGCGGCACTGCTGGTGAACGAACCGGGCGACATCACGGTCATAGTGTACGGAGCTCCATGCAGCCCACCGGGGTGGCGGAGCACCCGCGGACATGCTTCTCGGCCACCTCGCGCCGCTCGACCATGCGACGTCGTCGAGGCGCCACGTCGGATGTGGCCACGGTCAACCCGGACGCTGCGAGGAGGAGGAGTCGGTCGTCGAACCGGACTGCTCCGCTCGACACCGTGCACAGCCTGCATCGACCTCCGAAAAGGCGATAAGGCGCATGCGGTCCTCGCTGCCGGTGCTGCACAGGAGCTTCTCCGCCGCTACACCGGTCATCCAGTCGAGTTCCGCGAAACTCTCGTCGGCGACGACTCGATCGACAACGGCGGCCTCGAGCAGCCGACCCGGCGAGTAGGCGCTGAAGCGACTCACCATGTGGCCGTCGAAGACCCGCCAACTGCGGTCGTCGACCAGTCCGACCACGTAGGCAGCCAGCTCACCATTGAGGCGAAGTGTCGCGATCTCGACCTTGCCCACCTCGTTGTGCGCGC
>JACOTK010000173.1 GCA_016178435.1 Actinomycetota bacterium | reverse complement strand
TCGTCGCTGGGAACCGTGACGGTCTCGTAGCCACCCAAGGTGACCGAGGCGGGGTTCGTGCCGTGCGCCGAATCGGGGATGATCACCTTGGTCCGTTGACGTCCCCGGTCCTCATGCCAGGCCCGCATCAACAGCAGGCCGCACAACTCGCCGGCGGCCCCGGCCGGGGGCTGCAGCGTTGCGGCCACCATGCCGGTCGTCTCGCAGAGCGACTCCTCGAGTAACACCAACAGTTCCAGCCAACCTTGGATCAGCGCGGACGGCGCGGCAGGGTGCACATTGGTCAGGCCGGGCAATGAAGCGGCGTCGTCGCAGAGCTTGGGGTTGTACTTCATGGTGCACGAGCCCAAGGGGTAGGCGCCGAGGTCGACGGAATACTGGCGATGCGAGAGACGCGTGAAGTGTGCGACAAGATCGCGCTCGGAGACTTCGGGCAGCTCGACCGGATCAGCAGCGAGATGCACGGCGGGCACGAGCTCCTCGGCGGTCCACTCCGGTAGACCGGTGGAGCGGAACGACCACGCCCGACGCTCCGGCGAGGACAGCGAGAAGATGGTGGGCTCGGCGTCGCGCCCGAGGAGGGGGATGCTCGTCGCCTTGCCGCCGGGGAGAGATGTGGTCATCGGATCACCTTTTCGAGTGCGTGGGCATAGGCGTCGATCTCGTCTCGCGTACGCCGCTCGGTCGCCGTGACCAACAGGCCCTCGCCGTAGGCGCCGTCGTCATGGCCGGCCCCAAGGGCCACCCCCGCCAGAAATCCCTCCTCGGCCATGCGTTCGACAACCAGATCGGCGCCGATGGGCAGGCGCAGGGCGAACTCACGAAATGTGGGAGCCCCGACAGCCATCTTGACGCCCTCGATGCCGGTCACGGCCTCTCGGAGATAGCGGGTGGCCCTGGCGCATCGAAGCGCCAGTTCCCGAAGTCCCGATTTGCCCAGCCAGGCAAGTTGGATGGCGCAGACCACCGCGATGAGGGTCTGGTTCGTGCAGACGTTCGAGGATGCCTTCTCGCGGCGGATGTCCTGCTCCCGCGTGCGAAGCGTGGTCACATAGGCGCGCCGCCCCTCGACATCGAGCGTCTCGCCCACCAGTCGCCCGGGAAGTCGACGCACCAGATCGAGCCTGCAGGCAAAGAGTCCCAGATAAGGGCCCCCGAAGGAGAGGGGCGTGCCGAAGGGTTGGCCCTCCCCCACGACCACGTCGGCTCCGAGCGATCCGGGCGAGGCCAACAGGCCCCCGGCGACGGGATCCATCACCACGATCAACAGTGCGCCGTGGCGGTCGGCTGTCGCCCGGGCCTCCGCGACATCCTCGATGCAGCCGAGGTGGTTCGGATACTGGACGACGACGGCGCCCGGCGCATCGCCGGCGGCGCCGGTCCCCGTCGGCCAGTTCGTGAGCCCGTCCTGCAGGGCGATCTCGCGGAGGTCGTGGCCGGTGCCCTTGGCCATCGTGTGGACCGTGGCCCGCCACGTGGGGTGAACTCCCTGGCTCAACCAGACACGGGATCGCCCGGTGGCAGCGACCGCGAGATTGACGGCTTCGACGGTCGCCGTCGCCCCGTCGTAGAGGGAGGCGTTCGCAACCTCCAATCCGGTCAGGCGGGCGATCATCGTCTGATACTCGAAGAGCACCTGCAGCACACCCTGGGCAACCTCCGGCTGGTAGGGCGTGTAGGCGGTCACGACCTCCGATCGAAATGCCACACGCCGCACGGCCGCCGGCACCTCGTGGTCGTAGGCGCCGGCGCCGGCGAAACAGACAAGGCCCGGTCCACAGGCGACGTTGGCGTTTGCCAGGCGATCGAGGGCAACGGCCACGTCGGGCTCGGAGATTCCATCGTCGATGTCGAGAAACCGCCGACCGTGCTCTCCGTCGCCCTTGGCGATCAGACGAAGCGCCTCGGGAACCACCGTGAAGAGGTCGTCAATCGACGACAGGCCCATGAAGTCGAGCATCCCGGCGATCTCCGCGTCCGTATGGGGGACGTAATGACCCACTCTTGCTCCTCTGTCTCGGTCGGTGGAATGTCTCGGTCGCTACGCTAGGTCGGTCGGTGGACGAACGGTGGCTTCACGACCCTGGCTGGCACGAGTTGGCCACGTTGGTCGATCTCGACCGTGTTGCCGATCTCGATGCCGGGAACCAGGAAACCGAGCGCGATCCCGCACTCGAGCGTCGGTGAGTAGTTGCCGCTCGTGAGCTCGCCGACGATCGCCCCGTCGTGCAGAACCGCCTGGCCCGCTCGTGGGGGTCGGCGACTCTCGGCGAGGATTGCACGCAGTTTCCGTGCGACGCCGGCCTGACGCTCCGCATCGAGTGCCTTGCGACCCCGAAAGTTCGGCTTGTCCCAGGCGACCACCCACCCGAGACCGGCCTGGAGCGGGGTGATGCCCGGTCCGAGCTCGTGGCCGTGAAGGGGAAGGCCCGCCTCGAGGCGCAGCGTGTCCCGGGCGCCCAGCCCGGCGGGGATGATCCCGGCACTCAGCAGGGCTTGCCACAGGGCCGGCGCCGCCTCGGAGGGCACGGCGACCTCGACCCCGTCCTCGCCCGTGTATCCCGTTCCGGCGACACGACAGGCCACATCGTGCCATCGGAGGTCCACGACGTTGAATCGGTTCACCGCCGCGGCATCGGGCCAGATCTGACCCAGCATGCGGCGGGCCTCAGGACCCTGAACGGCAAGGATCGCCCGCGAGGACGTCACGTCGAGCGCCTCGGTGGAGCCCGCCTCCGGCATTGCCTCCAGCCGCAACGCCTCGAGCACGCCGGCGGTGTTCGAGGCGTTGGGCATCACGTCGAAGGTCTCCTCATCGGCCCACCACACGATGATGTCGTCGAGAACCGAGGCGTCGGCGTCGTCGAGCAGGTGGGTGTACTGCGCTCGTCCCGGGGTGATGCGGCCCAGGTCGTTCGTGAAGGAGCGCTGCAGTGTGGCAAAAGCCCCTGCACCGGTCACCCGAACCGTTCCGAGATGGCTCACATCGAAGACCACGGCGCCGGAGCGACAGGCCCGGTGCTCGGCAAGGGTGCCCTCGGGATAGGAGAGTGGCATCTCCCAACCGCCGAAGGGCACGATCTTGGCCCCGAGGGCCTCGTGTTGATCATGCAGCGGCGAGCGGGGAAGGGGCACGCCGTGAGCTTACCCCGCGCCGTGGTCCCATTGATCGTTTCGATAGGCCTGCGCGAGCCGGAGCAATGCCATGCGGTCCTGCGGCACACGTCCGATGTATTGCCGAAGCGCCTCCCGCCCCCGCCCGGGTTGACCCGTCGACCGCTGACCGCACCTACGTGCAGCATGTGATTGACGCCTACGACGCCATTGAGGGAATGAGCATCAAGGCAATGACAACGACCGACAGCGTCAATGACGAGGCCCAGGCCGTGATCGCCGAGTACGCCTACAACGAGGAGATGGTCGGGCTGGAGATCGAAGCCCTGCAGAAGGATCTGGACGCCCATCCGGGTCAAATGCTTCCTGGCCAGATTCACCGCATCGCAAACAGTGTGGTCTCGCTCTCACCTCGGTGCTTTGTCACTCGGACCACCGTCCTCCAGTCTGATGTCCTGGCTGCTGACACAGAACCACTTGAAAGTTACCTCTGGATGGGTATCCCGCCCGACAGCCGAACGGTCGACATCAACCCATCCCCATGGCGACTCTTGGGCTACGGACCGAAACTCACCGAACCCCCAACTCGTTGCAGTGTCGAGGTCGACCGAGCATGAAAGCCCCGACCTCCACGGTCAAACCGCGGTCCTTCTTGCGCTCACTTTGGCTACGTCTTTGGGACTACCTGCCTCCCCGTCATCGGCGAGTGAGCAGACGACCGAAAATGTGGAGGTCAGGGGCGGGCCGACCTCGCAGGAGATCGATGTGAAGCTCTCGATGAACACGAAGACGCCTGGTCGTTCGGGTACGTACGGGAGGACGCGCAAGCCCGCTGCCGCCAAGCCTGCGTCCAAAGCGCCCGTGCCCAAGCCGTACTCGTTGACCGAGCTGAGCCTGCGTGCCGACCCCCGCGGCAGGCGGGTCCCAACCTCAATGGTGAGGAGGGCACCTGGTGCAGCGCCACGGTGATCCACACCAGCGCCACGCCATTTCCCCAAACCCGCATCGACAAGACGGGGAAGCTCAATCGGACGGCTCGTGGTCTGTCGCCGAAGACCACTAGAGAGCGACGGAAAGCGCCGTCGCTTCATCGTCCTTGGGTTGATGAAGCAGGTGGAGGGCTGCATCGACCTCACCCTTGACACCGGACAACGGGACGATGTTCAGCACGCCCTGGCCGGCCCGAAGCAGGTCGACGATCTCCTCGCCGGTTTGCACCGAGATCGAGTGCACACCGTTGATGACGAGATTGGCGGTGGCGAGATCCTCGCCGAGGTGGTCGCGCAGGTACTCGATGGCCCGACGGGCGGACTGCAGCGCTACTCCCCCGTCCAGGAGGTTCTTGATGACCTTCAGCTCCAACAGGTCACGGTAGGAATAACGCCTCTGGGTCCCACTCCCCTTGGCATCGGCCACGGACGGACGAATGAGATCGGTCCGCGCCCAGTAGTCGAGCTGGCGGTACGTGATGCCCACGATCGCACACACTTGTGGACCACGATAACTGTCCTCCACGCTTCGTACCTCGCTTCGCCGGATCGACCGCTGAAGTGAAATCCTACCCAGGGGATTCGGAAATCATGCGTGAAATCACGTGCGTGGTACTTGGGTCACCCGGCACTCCGCACCGCGGCGTCGACATCCAGCAGCTGGTCGGTGGTCCCGATCAGGATCAGGACCTGCTCATTGGTCATGACGACATCGGGGTCGGGATTGGTCGTGAACGTGCCGTCGGGATGACGCAGTGCCAGCACGAGGGCTCCGGTTCGGTCCCGCAGGTGTGAGTCGCGCAGGCTGCACCCCGCCAAGGCCGAGCCCTGGGGAATCGTGACC
>JACOTK010000172.1 GCA_016178435.1 Actinomycetota bacterium | reverse complement strand
CATGTATGCACGGGCGACGACCAACGAGACCATCGACGAGGTTGGGGTGCTCAGCCCCATGGAGGCGGCTGCCCGGGTGATCCAACACGCCGATCGCCTGATGGCCGGGGGAGCGGAGCGCTTCGCCGATGTCGCGGAGCCGACCTCCTTCGAGTTCGGCTACTACAGCGCCTCGAAGCGCCAGGCGCAGCGGGTGTTGGCCCCTGCCTATACGGCGACGTTTCGCTCCGGGGCCAAAGGCGAGGGCGACGAGTCGCTGAACCACTTCATCGTGGTCGGCGCCGGCACCCGTGATTACCTCGAGCTGTGCCAGACCGGCCGCCAAGCCCTCGGGGCCCAACGCCGGGCGAGCTGAGTCGCATCTCGGCCCTGCTCGCTATCTCGGCGCATCTGACCATGACCGGCTGGACGATCGATCTGATGAGTGGCAAGGGGAAGCCCCTCTCGCTGTGCTCGCCTCCGATCGCCGGCAGCAGCCATTGACTTCTGATGTAATTCAGATATTCTCGGCTGTATGACCGTTGTCGAGCGACCGTTCTCAGAGTTCTTGCGCCGGCCCAAGGAGGTCGTGGCCGAATTGGCCGACCATGACGTGCTGCTCCGCCGCCGGAACGCTCCTGCGCTGCGCTTGAGCCGGGCCGACCGCGACGATGACCGGTTCGAGACCTTTGATGCGCTCGCACGGTTGTTGCGGAACCTCGCCGTGCACAGTCCCGCAGCGTTGGACGGTGCCGTCGACGATGTCTTCGCGTGGGTCATGTTTCTGCCGCATGCGGACCGCCGGCTCTTCATCGAGGAGCTCACCAGGACGCTCGTCGGTGCAGCGTCTGTCGAGAGCTACTCGCCCGTGGCGCAGCTCCTTCGGGAGTGGAAGGCCACAGCAGAGATCCATGCCGACCCGACCCTCGCTCGGCGGCTCCGTAAGCGGATCGAAGCGGCCGATCCGCGTCGGCGTGACGGCCGGCAACATCCGTTGGTAGGAACCTCCGCTTGGTGGGGTCCCCGTTGTCGGGCTTCGTGGCGGTTACGCCACAGCGATGGAGCTTTCTATGGGGCAAACGTCAGGCAGTCACGAAGAAGTTGGCAACGGCGTATCGGCGGGGTCGAGGACCGACAAGACCCGGATCCTCGGACATCTCGAGCGCAAGCTCCACCGGCGGCGAGCGATCGTCAGGACCACAGGACGCTAATCGGAGCGGCCCACAACGAGTCGTCGGCGCGCCAGGTCTCGTTGCCGCCGTGGAGCACGAGACCACCGACGAATCGCTCACCGACCCGGCTTCGCAGGTAACGCAGGTTCTCAAAGGCGCGTGGTGCAATCGCCGTCGACGACTTGACCTCGATCGCGACGATACGGCCGTCGTCCGCCTCGGCGATCAGGTCGACCTTCCTGCCCTCCCGGTCTCGGAAGTGGGACAGACGCGGTCGCACGCGCGACCACGAGGCCGCCTTCTGGATCTCGTTCGCGACGTACGTCTCGGTTAATGGACCGAACATCGCCTGATCAGGTTGCACGAGCGACGCCGGCGACTGACCGAGCAGTGCCGTCGCTACGCCCGTGTCGAGCATGAAAATCTTGGGAGCCTTCTTCGCACGGTTCGTCGCGTTCGTCGACCAGGCGGGAATGAGGCGGACCAGCCCGAGCGTTGCCAACACCTCGACCAGACCCGTCACCGCCTGGCGTGACATCAGCGCGTCGGCACTCAGTGTCGTCGGGTGATGCTCCTGAGCAGTTCGCGCCGCGCACAGTCGCAGCAGATGGCGCAGATCGGTGCGTGTCCGGGCTGCCCCGACGTCGGCAAGTGCCTCGCGACCAACGACCGTGTCGACGTAGGCGTCGAAAAAGTCGCGGCGGGCGTCATCGTCCAGTAATACTGCCTCGGGATACCCGCCACGGGCGATCAGCGCAGACAGGCGGGCACGGCCCAACTGCTCGGGGACACGGTCACCGAGCACACCCACGCCCGACTCGAAGATCGCATCGAGCAGGGTTTCTCGATGCCCGATGACCTCGCCCATCGAGACGGGCAGTGCCTCGACAATGCCGATCCGCCCGGCGAGCGTCTCGCTCAGCAACCGGTTGGTGAGGAACTGGGTCGACCCGGCCAACACGAACCGTCCACGCCGTGGATCACGATCGACGACGTACTTGATTGCAAGCAGCAACTCGTCGCCTGCGCGTTGGTACTCGTCGATGACAACGGGCGGTGCCGCCGATTCGACCAGATCGATCGCCGAATCGCGGGCGCGCTCCAAAAGATCGGGACGATCGAACGACAGGAACGTGCCATCCTTCAGCTCCGGCAGCGACCGCAGCAGCGTGGTCTTGCCGACCTGGCGCGCCCCCGCCAGGACCACGACACGAAATGTCGCCATGCGCCGTCCGACAACGGGGGCTACGAAACGCTCGACGACAACGGGGGCTACGAAACGCTCGAACTGCATGCACCGACCCTAGCACCAAGGACAACGATATGCGGGATATCAAGTTAACGAAATGCGGATACCGAAGTTGACGATCTGCGGACATTTCCGGCAAAGACACAGCCCTCTTCTCCGAGAACTTCTTCCGCTACATGCGCGCCCACTACGGCCTCGACGCCCTCGACAGCTACGCCACCATCGACGACGACGCCACACGAATGACACCGAACCCGGCCCGACGAGACGCCGACCGGGAACTTCGCGACGCCCGCCACCGGCTCGGCGGGTGCGAAGCGGCCGAGGGCAAGGCCTCCCTCGACGGACGCCGCCCGAGCCCCGAGCTCCTCGACGCCTTCGTCGCGGCACGTGGCGAGGTCAAGCGCCTGGCGGACGCGGCCCAGGCGATCCCTGCCAAGGCACCCCTGGGCGAGGTCCGACCCGACGCCGTGCGCCTCGCCCCCGAACGCAAACGCATCCACGACGCCATCCGCATGGCGACCTACGACGCCGAGTCCGCCCTGGCCCGCATGCTTGGCCCCCACTACGCCCGAGCCGACGACGAGGCCCGCTCCCTGCTACGAGAAGCGTTCCGCGCCCCCGCCGACCTGCAGGTGATCGGCGACGAGCTCCACGTGAAGCTCTGCGCGCTTTCAGCGCCCCGGCGGACCCGGGCCATCGCCCGGCTCTGCGAAGAACTCACCGCCACCAAGACCCTCTACCCGGGGACCAGGCTCACCCTCGTCTATTCGATCAAGACGGACCGATGACTCCGCAGAGATGATCGCTCTATGTCAGGAGGTCTGGAGTCCCATGGCGAGACCTCAAGGCAACGCGCAACATGCTCACCCATCACGACTGGAGCGTTGACTACGAGATCCTGTACTCCGTTGCGACCACACACCT
>JACOTK010000324.1 GCA_016178435.1 Actinomycetota bacterium | reverse complement strand
GAGGCCACTCGTTATCACTCCCTGGTGGTCGAACGTGACGGACTTCCCGACGTGTTGGAGATCACCGCGGAGACCAAGGACGGAACGATCATGGGGTTGCGCCACCGAGAGCTCAGTGTCGAGGGCGTGCAGTTCCACCCCGAGTCGATCCTCACCGTTGGCGGTCATGATCTGATCCGCAACTTCCTCGCCGGCTGCTGAGCGCCCTTTGCCGTGAGCCGGAAGGCACTACCCGCCGGAAGCCACTACCCGCCGGAAGGCACTACGGCGTGGTGGTTGTCGTGGTCGTGGTTGTCGAGGTTGAGGTGGTTGTGGGTAGGGCGAGGACACCGACGACGATCGTGACGCGGGACCCTCGCGGGGCGAGGGTGCTCTCTCCTGGTGTCTGTTCGATCACCCGGCCGTCATCGGCAGGTGAGAGGACGGTCCGATTGGTGGGGAACACGACGAAGCCGGAGCCTTCCAGTCTCGACGTTGCCTGTGCGGCTGTCAGCCCTACGACGTTGGGGACCGGTGAGGTGGACGGACCGTTGGAGACGATCAGGGTTATCGTCTCGCCCTTGGCAACCTCGGTCCCGGCGGGCGGATCGGTGCGGATGACCTGTCCGGAGGGGACGGTGTCGCTCGCCTCGTCCTTGGTGGAGACCTCGAGACCGTCCTGGCCGAGGGTGTTGCTGGCCTTGGTCACGGTGAAGCCCGCCACGTTGGGAACAGCCACGTCCGGTGGACCGGACGAGACCTTGATCGTCACGCTCGAGCCGGGGGCGAGGGATGCGTCCGCCTTTGGCTCCTGGCTGATGACCTCGCCCTCCTTGACGTCCTCGCTGGCCTCGGGTTGGACGTCTGCCACGAGATTGACCCGCTGCAGGGCGTCACGGGCATCCTGCTCGGAGAGGCCCACGACAGATGGCACGGAGACGGGAGTCCTGCCCGAGCTGACCGAGAGCTCCACGACGCTGCCCTTGGCTACCTTGGTCCCTGCCTTGGGCAGTTGATCAAAGACCGTGCCTGCTTCGACCTTGTCGTTGACCACCGGGATGATCTTCACCCGCAGGCCGAGATCATCCAGCCTTTGGGTCGCCTCGGCCTGACTCAGATTGGTCAAGGCGGTCAGGGTGACCTTCTTCTCCCCGTCGAGGACGCCCAGGGTCTTGGCGAAGAGAAAGACGCCCCCTGCGAGCAGCAGGATCATGGCGACCATGACGCCCACGAACACGCCGCTGCGCCGGGGCGCTACCGGTGGCGGCGCCAGGGAGGGTGATCGAGGCATCGCTCTCGTGGCGTCGTAGGCCTTGGCGACCCGTGTCTGATCGACGGAGGAGACCACTCGGGTGGCGTCGCCGAGGCCGGACAGTGCGGTGGTCGCCTCGAAGGCGTCGGCGTGGACAGCGACGCCACGACGGACGTTCTCGAGATCGTCGTGAAAGGCCGCGGCCGAGTCGTATCGGTCGTCGGGCTCCTTCGCCAGTGCCATCAGGACAACCGACTCGAGATCGGCCGAGATGTCGGGGTTGCGGTCACTCGGCGGCTGGGGTTCCTCCTGGACGTGCATGTAGGCGACCGAGACAGGATTGTCGCCGGAGAAGGGGGGTGTGCCGGTCAGCATCTCGTAGAGCACGACGCCGAGCGAGTACACGTCGCTGCGAGGGTCGATCGACAGTCCGCGAGCCTGTTCGGGTGAAAAGTAGGTCGCGGTGCCCATGACGGTGCCGGTCTGGGTGAGGTTCTCCTTCGCGGAGATGGCCTGGGCGATACCGAAGTCGGTGACCTTCACCTGTCCGGTCTTGGAGATCAAGATGTTCCCGGGCTTGACGTCGCGGTGGATCACGCCGTTCTCATGGGCGAAGTGCAAGGCAGCGGCGACGTCCCCGACCACATCGATCGCCTGCTCGAAGGAGAAGTGGTGTCCGCCCTGGAGCATCTGGGCAAGACTTTCGCCCTCGATGTACTCCATGACGATGAAATAGGTGCCCCGTTCCTCGCCCCAGTCGTAGATGGAGACGATGTTGGGGTGATTGAGGTTGGCCGCTGCTCGAGCCTCGTGCCGAAAGCGTTGCACGAAGGTCGGGTCGGTCGCGAACTCCGGGAAGAGCACCTTGAGGGCGACCCCCCGGTCGAGCTGCAGGTCGCGGGCGAGGAAGACGTTTGCCATGCCGCCGCGGGCGAGTCGCGCAACAAGTTCGTATCGACCGTTGAAGACCCGCCGTTCCTTCTCTGCCATCGTTGCGCCAGCCTAGAGCTTCCGCCCAATGGCAGGGCTCATCAAACGGGGTATCGGAGCTTCCATGGTGACGATCACGGCGTGACGGCCAGGGCTGCGCTGAGCACGGCTCGACCGATCGGGGCGGCGACGCGTCCTCCGGTCTGCTCACTCGCGCCTTCCTGGCCATTCACGATGACGGCGATCGCCACCCTCGGGGCGTCGGCGGGAGCGAAGCCGATGATCCAGGCGTGTGACAGCCCGTTGCCGATCTGCGCCGTGCCGGTCTTTCCCGCGGTGGGGACGCCCGGCACCGCCAGGCGGGTCGCGGTTCCCCGCTGGACGACATTGATCATGGCGTCGCGCAAGGTCGCCGCCACCCCGGGTTCGACGGCCTTGCGCCACGGACGAGGCTCCCAGCGATCGATGACACGTGCGTCGTTGTCACGGATCTCGGCCATCACGTGGGGGGTCATGATGATGCCGGAGTTCGCGATGGCGCCCGCCACGAGTGCCATCTCCAGAGGGGTGGCCCGCACGGTGTTCTGTCCGATCGCCGTTTGTGCGAGCAGGGGCGTGTTGCGATCGAAGAAGGCGACGTCGGCGGTGGTGGCGGCCGTGGCGTTGGGCAGATCGATCGGGGGCACCTCGCCGAAGCCGAAGGCCTTTGTGGTCGAGACAAGCGCCTCAGCACCGATGTCGACGCCCATCCGGGCAAAGGCGGTGTTGCAGGAGACCTGGAGGATCAGCAGGAGGCTCCCGCCACAGGAGCTGTTGGCGAAGTTGCGGATCGGCAGGTTCGTCAGCGGCGGCACATAGGTGGCGCTCGCCGGATAGACGGGTTCGTCGAGGGTGACCTTGCCCGCGGTGAGGCCGGCCGCGGCGGTGACGACCTTGAAGGTGGACCCGGGGAAGTACGTCTCACGGTAGGCGTGCGCCAGCAGGGGCTTTGCGGGATCGGCGAGAAGCGCGGTACGTGCTGCGCCTGCAGCTTCCTGGTTGTTGATCGAGACGGCGTTGGGATCGAAGCTGGGATTGCTCCACATGGCGAGCAGCGCACCCGTGCGTGGATCGATGGCGACAACCGATCCCTGCTTGTCGCCGAGCGCGTCCTTGGCCGCCTGTTGGACAGCGGGCGACAGGGTCAAGGTGACATCGGCCGTCCGTTCCTCGTCCACGAGCAGCTTCGCGAGCCCGTCGACGCTCACCTTGCCTGTGCGGCCCGCCAGGTCGTCGTTGTAAGAGCGTTCAACGCCCTCGCTGCCGAAGGAGAACGAGTAGTACCCCGTGATGTGGGCGAAGAGGTCACCCGTCGGATATTCCCTTCGAAAGGGGAACGACCCCACATCGGGGACGGACCGGGCGAGCACGGTTCCGTCCGATGCGAGGATCTGTCCTCTCGGCTTTCCGAAGTCACGAAGGATCTCACGGCGGTTCGCAGGGTTGGCGCGGTACTCGTCCGCCTTGAAGACCTGCACCACGTTGAGCTGCACGAAGAGCGCGCCGTAGATGACCAGCATCGTGATGCCCAGTCGGCGGATCTGGCGGTTCACGACGGACTCTCGAACTCGCGGGCAGCCGGATACCGACCCTCGTTGGCGTCAGGGGCCGGGTCGTCCTCGTCGACCGCATCGCTGATGCGCATGAGCAGTGCCAACAGGACGTAGTTGGCGACCAGCGATGAGCCGCCGTAGGACACGAAGGGCAGTGTGATACCCGTGAGCGGGACGAGGCGGATGACGCCGCCGATGATGATGAATGCCTGGAAGCCCATGATGGCCGTGAGGCCGGTCGCAAGCAGCTTGTCGAACGGGTTCCTTGCGCGCAGGGCGATCCGCAAGCCGCTGCCGACCATGAGGATGAACGCGATGAGGATGGCCGTCGTGCCCAGCAGGCCGAGCTCCTCGCCGATCGCGGCGAAGATGAAGTCGGTCTCGCTCGCCGGGATGCGACCAGGCTGGCCGAGGCCGAGGCCCGTTCCCGCGATGCCGCCCCAGGCCATGGCAAAGGTTGCCTCGGCGATCTGCGGGACGCTCTGTGCGATGCCCTGCCAGGGGTTGAGCCACATGCTGACCCGAACCTGCACGTGATCGAAGGCACGCCAGGCGACGACCGCGCCTGCGGAGAAGAGCAGCGTGCCGATGGCGAGGTACGACGCCCGTTCGGTCGCGACCCACAACATCACGACGAAGAACGTGAAGAACAGCAACGACGATCCGAGGTCGCGCTCGGCCATCATCACCACCAACGACGCTCCCCAGGCGAGCAGGACCGGCCCGAGATGACGCAGACGGGGAAGCGCGATGGGCCCGAGGTGACGAGCCGCCTTGCCGAGCAACTCGCGCTTCTCCACGAGGTACGAGGCGAAGAAGAGCGCGAGGGCGATCTTGGCGGGCTCACCGGGCTGGAAGCTGAAGGGTCCGACGCGCACCCAGATGCGTGCGCCGTTGATGTTCCTTCCGATGACGGGGACCAGCGGCAGGAGCAGGAGCCCGACGCCCGCCAGCATGAAGGTGTAGCGGTAGCGCTCGAGTCCACGTGTTCGTCGTACGACGAGCAGGGTGATGATGTAGGCCCCGACCCCCACGGCGGTCCAGGTGGCCTGGAGGCCGGCCAGGCCCTCGTCCAAGCGGGCGATGAAGACGTAACCGATGCCGTTGAGCAGGCCGGCGAGGGGGAGCAGGACCCGATCGCTTCGAGGGGCCAGGCGGCGGGTGGCGAGGTGGGCGGCGACCAGCAGGCCGAGGATGACGACGAGGAAGGGTCCGATGTCGACCGGCAGACTGGCGAGGGTGCCGAAACCCGCGAGGATGTAGGCCGCCGTCGTGATCAGGGCGGTCAGCACGATGAGGCCCAACTCGGTGGAGCGAGGCGAGGATCGGCTCGGCGAGCGGGTCACGTGACGGGTGGACCGGTGACGAGCGGGTTGACCGGGATGGTCGGCGAAGGGCTGGTCGTGGTCGTCGTCGGGGCGGTGGTGGGCGGCTTTTGCGACTCGATGAGGTCCTCGATGTTCGCTATGTAGGCACGGGCGGACTCGAGGCTCGACTGTTGCCTGCCGGTTCTGATGGCGTCACGACGTGCAACCGGCACGTCCGCGAGGTTCAGCCCGGTGCCCTCCTCGATCTTCGGGTCGATCCACAGCACGCCTCCCGGACGCCCTCGGAAGATGGTGACCTCGCCGTCGTCGACACCCACGTAGTACGAGTTGTCGGCGAACCACCTGATCGAGAAGAAGGCTGCGCCCAGGAGGCCCAGGACCACCAGGACGAAGAGGCCGGCTCGCCACGTCGGGAGGTGCGACCGGGCACGCCGATGTGTCCGCGTGCCGGTCCGCGCAGGAGCGCTCGACACATGGTCGTTCGGTGATGACGTGGTGTCGTGGGGGGCCGATCCGGAGCTGAGGGTGGAGGGCGAGTCGGCCAGGGCTGCGGAGGCCGATTCGCTCACCCCGCCGTCATCGACGACATCGACGACCACGACCGTGATGTTGTCGCGGCCGCCGCCCTCGTTGGCGAGGCGAAGCAGCTCGCGTGCCGCCTCCTCGGGAGGCTCGAGACGACGCAGGACCGATGCGATGCGGTCGTCGTCCACCTCGTTGAAGAGTCCGTCGCTGCAGAGCAGGAAACGGTCGCCCCGACGGCACAGCACGTCCCAGGAGTCGACGTCGAGGTTGGGCTCGTTGCCCAACACCCGCGTGAGGATGTTGCGTTTCGGGTGCTGTCGGGCCTCGCCGGCGGTGAGGCGCCCTTCTCGAACCAGGTCCTCGACCAGACTGTGATCGGTGGTGATCTGCGTGAGGGCGCCATCGTGCAAGAGGTAGACGCGTGAGTCACCGACGTTGGCGATCGCCATGTGGTCCGCCTCGCCGGGGTCGGTCTCGTCGTGCACGAGAGCGATGGAGCACAGCGTGGTGCCCATGCCGGCGAGCTCATTGTTCTGGTCGGCACGGTCGAGCACTGCCCGGTTGGCCGCCTGGATCAGGGCGACGAGGTCCTTGGTGCCGGTGACCGTTGCCCCCTCGAAGACACCGATGGCGACACTCGAGGCAACTTCGCCCGCCGCATGTCCACCCATGCCGTCGGCGACCGCGAAGAGGGTCTCCTCGGCGAAGAAGGAGTCCTGGTTGGCGGTGCGAACCCGACCGATGTCGGTCACCCCGCCCCAGCGCAGCGTGGTCATCCGCTGACCTCCAACTCGGTGCCGCCGATCTTGAGGCGGTCACCCAGTGTCAGAGGCGCCGGTGACGTCACCTTTTGGTCGTTGAGGAAGGTGCCGTTGGTCGAGCCGAGGTCCTCGACGAACCAGCCTTCGCCGCCCTGGAAGATGCGTGCGTGAACCTGGGAGGCATAGGTGTCGTCGAGCGCGACCTGACAGCCCGGCGAGCGTCCCACGGTCTGCTCGGCGCCGAGCATGTAGAGACGACCGCTCTGTTCGGGAGGGGCGACGACCACGAGACGATCCGGTGTGCGATGTCGTTTCCACTTTCGGCCGGACTCGGCCGGGGCTGCGGCTGCGACGGCGGCGCCCGATCCGCCACCCTGGGCGGGACCGGTGGTGGATCGGGCCACCTCGGACCACACGGCGTAGAGCACCCGGGCAAAGAACAGATAGAGCAGTGCCAAGAGCAAGAGCTTCAGGAGCGTGAGCAGTGACTCGGGCATTTGGCCTAGGACTGTTCGAAGCGCAGGGCGTAGTCGCCGACAAGGATGTGATCGCCGTTGCGAAGCTGTTGTCGGGAGATGGCGGCACCGTTGACCCGGGTGCCATTGGTGGAGCCGAGGTCGACCAGGACGTAGTGCGCCCCGTCGGGCCTGATCTCGGCATGGCGACGACTCACACTGGTGTCGGTCAGTTGGATGTTCGCATCGCTCGTGCGTCCGATCAGCACGGGCGTGTCGGCCAAGGTGGCCCGTTGTCCGTCGGCAAGGATGAGCGTGGCGCTGATCTCGGGTCGTTGGGCCTCGACGAAGCGTGAGGTGAGGCCGAACGAGCCGGTGCGCAGGCCCGGATCGGCCTGAAGATGCACCTCGATGGGACCCAGGCTGACGTAGCGCTGTTGGCGGCCGTGGTTCCGGGCGGTCTCGGCCAGCTCGCGGGGCAGCGATGTGCCCAGTGACGCAAGACTCTCGTAGTCCTCCGGGCTGAGCGTGACGGTGAAGACGTTCGGAACGACCATGGCGCCCTCGACGTTGACGCTGCGCTGGTCGTCCATCTCCCTGACGAGTCGCCGTCCGAGCTCGACGGGCTGAATGGCGCTCTTGAAGGCGCGGGCGAAGGTTCCTTCGACCAGGCGTTCGAGTCGCCGTTCAAAACCCTTGAGTCCCACGGCTGTTGAGCCTACCCAACCCCCCGAATGTCGGCTGATCACGACCGCGGCGGTATCCTTTGGACCCTTGTGGTTCGCAACTCGGGCGAGTGGCGGAATTGGCAGACGCGCTGGCTTCAGGTGCCAGTATTCGAAAGGATGTGGGGGTTCAAGTCCCCCCTCGCCCACTCGGTTCTCGCAGGTCAGGTGGGGTCCGTTGGGCCGTCGGGACCCTGTCTTCTACCGGACTTCTACCGGAGCTCGCGTCGACGGCTGCGGCGTCGGCGGAGAGGCGTCCCGTCCTGCGCACCTGGACCCCTATACGATCGGACGCAGGCGATTACGACAGGCCCACCGAGGATCCACCGTCTTCCGCCGACGACGAGGAGGTCTTGTGATGAGTCTGATGTTCGGTCACCACCCCTGGACGGTCCAGCAGCTCGTCTCCGACGTGGCAGTCGGACGCATTCGCCTTCCTGACATCCAGCGTCCGTTCGTGTGGCCGAACGCCAAGGTGCGCGATCTCATGGACTCCATGTACCGCGGTTACCCGGTGGGTGAGCTCATGTTCTGGGCGAACCAGGATGGCGAGCACACCAGGACGATCGGCGGTGACACGAAGACGCAGGCCGCCTCGATGCAGGTGGTCGATGGCCAACAACGGCTCACGAGCCTGTACGCAGTTGTGAATGGCTTGAAAGTCTGGCGGGAGGACTACAGCCGAGAGCGCATCGTCATTGCGTTCAACCCGCTCACGGAGCGCTTCGAGGTGCCGACGCCCGTCGTCCAAAAGTCACCGGAATGGATTGCTGACATCGTCTCCGTTTTCGCAGATCCGATTACCGCCCGATCGGACTACCTCGAGCGGCTGGCGTCGGACCCCACGCGCGTCGTGGACCCCGAGACGACGAAGAACGTCGAACTGGCGATCAACCGCCTACATCAGCTGCAGAACTACCTCTTTCAGGTCGTGCAGATCCGAGAAGACGTGGAACGAGAGACGGTCGCGGACATCTTCGTGCGCATCAACTCTGAGGGCGTATCGCTTTCATCGGCCGACTTCATCCTCACGTGGATGAGCGTGTTCTGGGAGGAGGGACGGGTCCAGCTCGAGGAGTTCGCCCGAAACTCTCGGTTCACGCCCGCCGGCATCTCGGAGATCGAGGACCGGAAGATCGACTGGACCCCGCACAACCCGTACCTGAATGTGGAGCCGGGCCAGATCTTGAGGGTCGCCGTGGCCGTCGGGCTGCGACGGGCGAAGCTCGCCGACGCCTACAACGCACTTCGCGGACGCAATCCGAGGACCCGGGTCATCGAGCCAGCCATGCGAGAGATCGAGCTCAACCGCCTCAAGATCGGGCAGGCCCACGTCCTCAACCGCGTCAACTGGGACGAGTTCCTGCACGTCCTCGAACGAGCGGGATTCCGTTCGCGCGACATGATCACGTCGAAGAACGCGGTGCTGTATTCCTATGCCCTCTGGCTCATTGGACGAATCGACTTCAAGGTCCCCGTCGACGAGCTTCGTGAGGTCATGGCGCGTTGGTTCTTTATGTCACAGATCACCGGCAGATACACCAGCAGCCCCGAGACGCGAGCCCAGGAGGACTTGGGCCGCCTTCCAGCCAACCCTGCGGGCTTTGTGGACGTCCTTGAGGCCCAGATCAATGCCGCCGTGCCGTCAGACTGGTGGAGTGTGACCTTGCCGGATGACCTCGACACCTCCTCGGCGGGCGCACCTGCCTACGTCGCGTACATTGCTGCGCTCAACATTCTCGATGCCGACGTGTTGCTCTCGACGTCGAAAATCAAGGACTGGATCAGTCCGATGCGCCGGACTCTGAAGGGGATCGAGAAGCACCACTTGTTCCCGAAGGACTACCTCCGGACCGTGGTCGGACTGAAGGCGACGAAGCGCATCAACCAGGTTGCCAACTTCGCACTGGTCGAGTGGTCGGACAACATCACCATCTCAAACAAGCCGCCGAGTGAGTACTGGCCGCAGGAGTTGGACGACAAGAAGATCGAGCAGACGAGACGACAGCGCCAGGAGGAGTGGCACGGCCTGCCCGACGGCTGGGTTTCGATGGCGTACGAGGACTTCCTCAAGAGCCGCCGTGCCCTCATGGCCAAAGTGACCTACGAGGGATACCGCCGACTCACGGACCCCGACTACGAGCCTGACCTCTCGCGTCCCGCCCCCACACCTGACGTTGTCGTTGCCCTTCCGACACTCGAGAGCCTCATCGCCACCGGCGTTCTTCCCCCAGGCACTCTTCTCACGCCAGCCAACGAGGAGCGCGACACCGTTGCCGAGGTCACCGAGGACGGCTACATCAAGGTCGGGGAGCACCTCTGCGAGAGCCCAGGCCGAGCGGCCCAGGAAGACGGTGCCGACGTTGACTCAGGTTGGGACTACTGGCTTGCCCACATCGACAGCGAGCCGGTGTTGCTTTCCGAGCTGCGTCTACAAGCCACAGACAGTTAGGTCTGTGGCTTGGCGAGCGCCACAGAACTAGTTCAGCGATCCTCTCGGCGGCTTCGTCGTGAAGCGTCGGGCCGACGTGGCTGTACATGCCGAGGGTGATCGAGATCGTCGAGTGGCCGAAGCGTTCCTGCACGACTCGCGGGTGGATGCCGCGGTCAAAACTGGTGGAGACCGATATTCCAACCCTGTCGAATGCCCTGCCTTTGGTCTTGGCGTGTTGCATCTGGTGAGCATTCAGGCGCGGTCAGCATCAGGGGCGGCGATGGCTGCGTAGTTGGCCCAGTCACCTCCGGCGGCGTGGACCCAGTCGACAGCGGTTCCGATGGCGATGCCCAGCATCTCGGCGAGGACCACTGCGGGGACCTCAGCGGCGAGTTGGAGTTGTGCGGCCCGTCGTGCCGCTCTGGCGTCGATGCCGAAGGCACGGAGTCGTTGGCCGAGCTGGCTGGCGGTGATGGGCCGCCCGGGGAGATGGCCGGGGAACAGCCAGCGACTCGGGGCTGTGGAGCCGATCCCGATGTGGTGAGCGCGGCCTGTGGCCATCAGGGCGGTGACGTGGGCGGCGAGCGGCTCGGGAACGACGAGGGCCTGGGCGCCGAAGCGGACCAAGGTGCCGGTGCCGGTGCCGGTGGCGGTGATCGCATCGACGGTCATCACCGCAACGCGGCTGAGCGGCTGGGCGTAGAGGAGCACGAAGCTTCCGGCCACCCGGTCGGCCACCTCGATGTCGGGGTCGCGCAGGAGCTTGGCGATGATCGCCCATCGCGCTTCGGCATCGAGGACGCAGCCGGGCCCGGAGTGCACGGGCGGGACCTTCAGCTTGGCGCTGAGCTTCCGCTCCGAGGTCCATTCGAGGAAGTGGCGGACGTCGTGACGCGATCGGGTGCCGGTGGCGAGCCACAGATCGAGGTCGCCTTGGCTGCATGTGGCCAGGGTGTGGTCTTGCGCCGCC
>JACOTK010000323.1 GCA_016178435.1 Actinomycetota bacterium | reverse complement strand
GGTCGTGGTGGGCGAGGGCGACGACAGCGTCCCCGAGCCCCCATTGGGTCGAGCCACCGAATGGGTCAACGTGACCCTCGATCTGGGCGACGGCCCGAAGACCTACCGCCGCGAGCTCAACACGATGCCGCAGTGGGCCGGGTCGTGTTGGTACTACCTGCGCTACCTCGACCCCACGAACACCGAGACCTTCGTCGATCCCGCCGTCGAGCGCTACTGGATGCAGGGCTCCCACCTCGACGGCACACCCGCGTTCGGCGGCGTCGATCTCTACGTGGGTGGTGTCGAGCATGCGGTGCTCCACCTGCTCTACAGCCGTTTCTGGCACAAGGTGTTGTTCGACCTCGGACACGTCTCGACGCCCGAGCCGTTCCAGCGCCTCTACAACCAGGGCTACATCCTCGCCCCCGCCTATGTCGACGCACGCGGGGTCTACGTGCCGGCCGACGAGGTGCGCGGCGACGTGGAGACGGGCTTCACGATCGACGGCGAGCCCGTCACCCAGGAATTGGGCAAGATGGGCAAGAGCCTGAAGAACTCCGTCGACCCCGAGACGATCTACGGCTCGTACGGAGCGGACACCCTGCGGCTCTACGAGATGGCCATGGGGCCGCTCGACGCCGACCGACCGTGGAACGCTCGTGACATCACCGGTGTGCACCGTTTCCTCCAGCGACTGTGGCGGAACCTGGTCGACGAGGAAACCGGCGCGCTGCGGGTCGTCCACGAAGCGGCGACTGCCGACCTGCGCCGTCTGCTGCACCGGACGATCGCCGGGGTCGCCGATGACATGAAGGCTCTGCGCTTCAACACGGCGATCGCCAAGCTCATCGAGCTCAACAACGGGTTGACCAAGCACGTGAGCGACCACGCCGGCACGCCGGTGGAGGTCGCCGAGGCATTGGTCCTGATGCTCGCACCGCTCGCGCCCCACATTTCGGAGGAGTTGTGGGACCGTCTCGGCAGGACGACTACCGTGGTCTGGGAGAGCTTCCCCACGGCCGACCCGGCCCTGCTGGTCGACGACGAGATCGAGATTCCGGTACAGGTCGACGGCAGGATCAAGGCCCGCATCATGGTCCCCGTCGGATCGGCCGGACCCGACATCGAAGCCATCGCCATGGCCGACCCCCACGTCGTGATCGCCCTCGCCGGTCGCACCCCCACAAGGGTGGTGGTGGTCCCGGGCCGCCTCGTCAACATCATCGCCTGACGGCACCTGTCGACATCGTGATTCGCGCATTCCGCTGCTAACGTTGCCCGCTTCACGGGGCTGTAGCTCAGTTGGTAGAGCACTTCCATGGCATGGAAGGGGTCAGGGGTTCGATTCCCCTCAGCTCCACGAGGATCTCGGTGAACACCGCCCGAGAACGTCTCGCCGGCGGTTTCGCCCCTCTGCACGGCGCCGGCAGTCGATACCTTGGGGCCATGGGCAATCCCGGCTTTGACGAGGTTCTGGCTGCGGCCAAGCTCGGGGCTCACTGGGCGTTGGAGATCCTCTATCGCGATCTGGCGCCATCGGTCATCGGGTGGCTGCGCTCCCAGGGCCACGACGACGCCGACGACATCGCCTCGGAGGTCTTCGTGGGCGTGGTCAGGGACATCCGCCGCTTCGAGGGCGACCAGGCTCGATTTCGCACCTGGGTCTTCGCCCTGGCTCATCACCGCCTGATCGACGCCCGCCGCAGGCAGGCACGGCGTCCGCTCACCTACGTCGACCCACAGGAGCTGCACGGGTCATCGAATGGATCGCACGACGTCGAGGCCACCGTCATGGACGCGCTCGACCCCGGTGCGCTGCTCGGGCTGCTCGATCGCCTGAGCGACGATCAACGAACGGTGATCACCCTGCGCGTGGTTGCCGGACTCAGCCTCGCCGAGACCGCAATGGCAACGAACCGGAGCGTGGGAGCTGTCAAGGCGCTGCAACATCGCGGACTGGCTTCCCTTGCACGCCACTACGGAGAAATCTCGACGGAGAAATCTCGACCGCACCCGTAACCTTCCGGTCACGACGGACGCAGACCTGGACGATGCACCGACGCGACGACCATCTCGACGACGCGACCGTGGAGACGCTGCTGAGCGGCCGTTCGCCGGCGCCGGACTCCGGGCTCGGCGAGCTCG
This sequence comes from Actinomycetota bacterium, assembly GCA_016178435.1. Classification (GTDB taxonomy): domain Bacteria; phylum Actinomycetota; class Acidimicrobiia; order Acidimicrobiales; family CADCSY01; genus JACOTK01. The sequence goes on along the minus strand of JACOTK010000323.1, from coordinate 2,660 downwards.
CCGGCGTGCTCGCCCAGATGACGACATCTTTTCAGCCCGCTCCTGACCCGGCGGTTGCCGAACGACATCTCGGCGCCATGTTCACCGCCGCCGACGAGCTCGGCGCCTCGGACGGCCCGATCGGGTCGCCCATACACAAACCCCATCGGAGGAATCTCATGTTGAAGTCACTCACCTCGGGACTGGCGTTGAAGATCGGCTTGGGCCTTGGTGCCACCGCGCTGGTCGCCGGCGGCGTCGCCCTGGTGGACAACGTCGGGGACTCCTCACCGAACACGAAGACCGTCGCGACAGGCAGGGCAGGAGATGACAACCTCGACCCCAACGTGATGCGTCTCGTGGCTGCCGCCGGAGCCGCTCAGGACGACTACCGGGCCGCCTGCGAGAAGCACGTGAAGGAACTCAGCTCCGAGATGCGATCCGCTCTCGATCGCGTCGCTGCCGAGCACCCGGACCTTGCGTCCTCGATGCCCGAGATGGGTGAGGGAACACCGGGGTCGGCGTGCACCGTCGACTGGAGGACCTTCGTCCACGATGTCTGCACGACCGCCGTGGACAAGCGGCCCGAGCCCTCCGCCGAGGTGCTCGATGCTCTGCCGAAAGGGCTCCGGCCGCTGGTGATCGATCCCTGCAATGCCGAGTGGTCCAAGGTCGACTGGGGCAAGGTCATGTCCGACTTCGACCCCTCGGCCATGATGAGGACTGCCTGCAAGGCTCTCGCCGATGGGAACAGGCCCGCGGACGACAAGGGGGCTGCGGACGACAAGGGGGCTGCGGACGACAAGGGGACTGTTCAGGGCACGGGCGACCTTCCCTCCATCGGGGGAACCTATGAGTTCTCGATGGGCGGTCTTGGCTTCGGCCGACTTTGCGACGGCAACCTCAACCTCTCCGGAGTCGGCGACTTCCTCAACGAGTTGGACTGGAAGTCCCTGCTCCAGGGCAGGTTGCCCTCGGAGGAGGAGATCAACCGGCTGAGGGAGACACTCGACCGCGCCGGTGAGCCGACACCACAGGCCGAACCGGCCGGCTGACCGGCAGGTTCGGGCCCGGCCGAATCAGCTCTGCGCCCGGGCGGCGCTTCTCGGGTGGTCCCGAACGATCCTGGGGACATCACCCCAGAGTCGTTCCAGGTTGTAGAAGGCCCGGACCTCGTCGAGAAAGATGTGCACGACCACATCGCCGAAGTCGAGCAACACCCAGCGACCGTCGTCGAGCCCTTCGGAGCGAACGGGTCCGGCGCCGTCCGCCGATTTCATGGCCGCCTCGACCTCGTCCGCGATCGTTCGGACCTGGCGGGTGTTCGACCCACCGACAATCACGAACCAATCGACAATCTGAAGAATCTCGCTGACGTCGAGGAGCACGATGTCGGTCCCGAGCTTCGTCGCCGCAGCCTCGCCGGCGAGGTGGGCACGCCGAGTTGAATCCCTGTCATCGTGCACGTCGATCAGTGTCTCATCCTTCTTGTTCGGTCTTTCCCGTTGTCATGCGGCCGGCTTTCCGGTGCTCATCCGACCTGCGAGGTCCCGGCCCATGACCACCATGACATCGACCAGCATGACACTTCCGCGGCTTCGCACCACCTCGCCCACGTCGAGCGCCTTGCGCATTGCCTCGGCAGCGGCCCGATCCTCGGGGTCGCCGTAGACCACCAGGGTGGTCTCATGGTCGAAGCGCGAGGCATTGCCGGTCAAGGTCACCTGTGCGCCCGCAGGAGTCAGCAACGGCACGACGTACTGCGCCAGGCCGGGCGTTCCCGTGCCGTTCAGCAATTGCACCGTGATGCGATTGGTCGCCGTGGGGCCGCCAATGCGGTTCAGGAGCTCCTCGGCCTCGGTTCGGCGCAGACGAAACAGCTCATCGCTCCCATCGGTTCCACCCGAGATCGATTCCACGGGAAGGACGTGAAAGCTCGTCTCGCCTGCCGCCAGCGCCCCGACAGCCGAGCTGAACCCACCGGCTTGATCTGCCCCTGCCGGCAGATCCCTGGCCGCCCGGCCGAGCAATGCCTCCCAGATCGCCTGATGACGAACGATGCGGTCGAGCTCGCTCTCGCCGGCCACCCCGGCGAAGAGCGTGGCCAGGTCGCCGGGGTTGACGTCGGTGGGGCCCGGTCCGAGGCGCAGGACCGAACGTCGGTTCCCGGACCGGGCCGACGATGCCCGCGGGACCTCCACCGAGGTCGGCAGCTCCACCGACAGCACGCCGAGAGGCGTCACGATGTCGGTCAGCTCATCGGAGGTCACGACATCGACCCCGTCGAAGTTCAGGCCGAGCATGTTGGCGACGGTCTCGGCGAGGAGGTTGTCCTTGCCCAGGCTCGGAACCTCACGCAACGGACGAAGTCCGAACGACGCGACCTCGGCCATGATCCCGAGAGGGACGAAGATGATGTCGCCTCCGCTTCGATCCCGCTCGGGGACCAGGATGGCAAGCGATGCCGGCTGCCCCTGAGGATCTTCGAGCACTGCCAGGGTGAAGAGGGGTTCGACTGCCGCCAACGCCGAGGGGGTGGCACGACTGAGGCCCTCGGCGCTGTGCTTGTCGAGGGTGGGCTCGTTCAGGCCGAAGCCCAGGAACCCGGCCGCGATGGCACCGATCCCGACCATGGCCACAAGCAGCTCGAGCCCGAGATCGCCCCACCGCCGGCGACGCCG
>JACOTK010000322.1 GCA_016178435.1 Actinomycetota bacterium | reverse complement strand
GGCGGTCGGAGTTGCAGGTGAGTACCACGGTCGAGTCGCCATTCTCAACCCCTCGTACACGATCCAACCGGACCGACGATAAGAGGCCACGGGGATTGTCCGAATCGGTCATGAGCAGGGCTTTTCGAGGCCGTAGCGGTCACGCCAGTCGATGAGATCGGCGGTGATCAAGAAGACGAGAGCAAGGCCGACATGAGCGCGGCGGTGCGTTGAGCCCCGGTCGTTGTTGCGCATACCGGACGCCTCCACCGGCTCGTTCGAGTTGATACCAACATCAAAATCGGTTCAACCCGGCAACCGGTGGATACCCAAGCTCATCCCTCCGCACCCCGTCCGACCTGCTTGAGGTGTGAATCTCCATTGCGAGGTGACTTGGGTCGCGCTGGGGTGCGGGGGCGGTAGCCCCTGTTCGGGGCGGAGCCCCGATTCTCATCCCACGAGGGCGGCCCCACCAGAGGCCATGAGAGCTAACGTCACTCAGAACAATTCGCGCGGCCACCTATTCGTTATCTTCAGCACCCCCCAGTCGGGTGCTCTCGACTTTTCTGACATGGGCAGGTCGTGGGCGGCTGTACGCGAGGCGGTCGCGGCCGGAACGTTGAGGGCCAACGACAAGGGCCTCGTGGACGTGATCTTCCGCTGGGAGCAGCTTCTTCGCTCTCGTGCATCCTGCATCCCGAGCCTATTGACGCCGTTGACGACAGCTACACTGTTGACAGTCTTGACAGCCCAGGAGGTACAAGGTGACTTTTCCGCTGCGTAGCGCAGACCGCGAGTTTGTGGCTGAGGCGACCCGCGAGTTCAAGCAGGCGCTCTCGCGGATTGTCGCCGAACACGAGCAGGCCGGTCGCGGGGCCTGCGCAGTGCTCGGGGAGCCCCGCTCGTTTGCGGAGCGCGCTGTCCACGCGAGCGCCCCGGTGGCGTCACCCTGGGATGACCTGGTCGGTCCGTTCCTGCGCAGCGAAGGCGTCCAGGCCCGCCTTCAGATCAGCCGTCAAGCTGTGGCGGCCAAGGCTGCACGCCGGCGGCTGCTGCGGACCGTCACCGTCGACGGCAGGCACCTCTATCCTCTGTGGCAGTTCGATGGTGACCACCTCGTCACCGGTCTAGCCGAGGTGCTGGCGTTGTTTCCCGAGCGGTCCGTCGACGGCTGGACTTTGGCTGCCTGGCTACGAACCCCTGATCCGGACCTGGGTGAGGCGCCGCTTGACGTGCTCGCCCGCGGCGAACTCGATCGGGTCCACGCCGTGGCCCGCACGGCGGCTCGCGCCCTGGCAGCGTGACCCCGACAGTCACCCTGGGCGAACCCGGCGATCTCACCGGCTTCCCCGCTGTCGCTCCGCCCAAGCGCATGGCCCGGGTCTGCCAAGCAGCCCAAGACACGTGGTGGTTCTCCGCTGACGGAAGCGGACGATTCGACCTCACCCCACCGTACGGCACCTGTTACCTGGCCACCGACGCTTACGCAGCCATCCGCGAAGCGACTCGGCTCGGCCCCGTCTCCAACATGTGGGTACTAGCGAGAGAACTTCGAGAAGTGGCGCCCCCCGACTCGAACGCCCGGCTGGCTGCGACCACCCACCGAGCGGCCGGCCGCCACGGCGTCACAACCGAGCTCGCCACCATCGTGCCCTACCACCTCCCCCGCCGCTGGGCGACAGCGCTCCACGCTCACGGGTTCGACGGGATTCGCCACCAACTGCGCCACGACCAACGTGCCCGACCGTCGGGGATCGCACTATTCGGACCGACCGGAGCGGGCAGCCACCACAACGGACGACAGACCACCCTTACCGTCGCCGCCGCCGAGGCCGCCGGCGTGCTGGTGCTACCGCCCCCGCACTCGGCGGTCCTGACCATCGTGCCATGACAACCAGGCCGCGCGAAGACCGAGGGTCGTGATGGGGTCGATCATCAGCTCTCGCATCCTGATCATCCTGATCAGGATGGACTCACCGGGGGTGCATCGGCGTCTTCATAGAGTTCGTCACTGTGGCCGGGGCGCAATGGCTCGCCGGTTGGTTGGAACTTGCAGACCTGCACGCCCGTCGCGGCGACAGTGTGCGACACGAGGCGCATCGGACGCGCTCGGCCATCGTCCGGGAACAGCCGCTTGCCGCCGCCGAGGGTCACAGGCTCGATCATCACGTTGATCTCGTCGACGAGATCGGCCTCGATCAACGACCGAGCGAGCGTGAGGCTACCCATTATCTGGAGGTCGCCACCCTCCCGCGACTTCAATGCCCGGATCGCGTCCAGCGCGCCGTCGGCCGGGATGAGGTTCGTGTTCGTCCACGTGAGGTCGTCCTTCGTGAGCGTGCTCGACACGACGTGCTTTTCGATCTTGTTCATGGCGTCAGCGAACTCGTCGCCGGCACGCTCAGGCCACGCGTCGGCCATAACTTGCCACGTGCGCCGCCCGAACAAGAGCGCCTCAGTCGCGGTGAAGCCCTCTCCGATAAAGGACCCCATCACCTCTGGGTCGAAGAAGGGCATCGACCAGCCGCCGTGTCGGAAGCCCCCGTCGCGATCTTCGTCTGGGCCGCCGGGCGCCTGGCAGACCCCGTCGAGAGACATGAACTCACTGATGACGATTCGCACTGCGCCATGATTGCAGAGAGGGATCGAGCAGCGACAGTCAGCGAGACTGAGCTCTTGCATTTCGGACGTGCTGTGCCGATGGAATGCATACCGGGATGAGGTGCCAAGAGGCCACGGGGATAGGCCTCACCTATCTGCTGGGGCTCCAGGTCTCGTCGCGGACAACCGGCGACGAGACTCAGTCGGTGATCTCACCCCAGAAGAACGGATCATCGAAGCCGGGTGCACATCCTCTGCGCGCACGGGCCCGATGGACGCGCAGCGCGAGAAGCGTCACACCCGTTCCGGGGACACCGGGTTCGGGGCGGAACGGTTCGGGCGGGCGGAGGCGGGTCCGAGAGGGGCCCGAAGGTCGCTTGGCTGCGCGTGCCATCACCATGCAATTCGCCTCTCGGCACCGAACCTCCTTTGCGGCTTCAAGGTTGTCCTCGGCACGGGTGAGCCGGTCGCTCATTGTCCCCGCGAAGAGTGGCTTTGTTAAGGTTCGGCACACATGTCAGCCGTTCGCCTGCCCGCCGATGCCCGCCGTCGCCAGCTTCTCGACGTTGCACTCGAGGTCTTCGCGGCCAACGGCTACCACGACACGGTCATGGATCAGGTGGCCGAATCGGCCGGTGTCACCAAGCCCGTCCTCTACCAGCACTTCGCCTCCAAGCGCGAGCTCTACCTGAGCGTGCTGGCCGAGGTCGGCACGCAGCTCGAAGACCACATCGCGGAAGCCGCTGCCGGCGCCGGCTCACCTCGTCTTCAGGTGGCAGCGGGGTTCTCCGCGTACTTTCGCTTCGTGAAGGAGCAGCGCAGCGCCATGACGGTGCTGCTCGCCAGTCAGGTCCAGGCGGACCCCGAGTTCACCGCCACCGCGATGGCCATCGAGTCGGTGATGGCCGCCACCGTGGGGAGGCTCATCGACGCCAACCTCGACCCCGACCACCGCCGCCTGCTCGCCCACGGCATCGTCGGCATGGCCACCGGGACCGGTCGGCACTGGATCAACCGAGGACTCGACCTCGACCCTGCCATCGTCTCGCTTCAGGTTGCCGACCTCGCCTGGGCAGGACTCCGCGGGGTCCATCGCATCGAGGACTGAATCCGGGCGCCGATGTCCTGGGCGAAGTAAAGAATCCGACCGGTCGGTGACATGTTCGTGTGCATTGCCGTGCGCTGCTCACTCCCTCTTGCACTCTTTCCAGGGACTCCACTTCTTTCGGTGTGATGTCACTCGGCGCAAGCCTGGCACTGGCTCGATCTGCCTCTCGCCACCTCGAAGGCCGCTTCTTTGCTGCGACCGGGCGGCAGCCTGTGCCTGATCTGGAACGCCGGGTGGCAGGGTTGAGGCAAGTCTGTGTCGATCGGCAGGGGTCTCTGTGGGGTGCGATCGAGCGACGTGGCCTGCGACGGCATTCGCGATGCATCGAGATTCTTTGTCGCGATCGGGCGCGATCGCGGGCCGTATACGAGTAGGGGAATCGATCGTTCCGAGGGAGGCAACTGCGATGACGGACACGGCCATGCGGATCGACCTGGCCACGCTCGCCGGGCTGCCGTTGATGCTCACCGCGGACGAGGCCGCCGCCGTCCTGCGGATCAGGCGGACCTCTGCCTACGAGCTTGCCGAGGAGTGGCGCTGGTCCCACGGCGCATCCGGGCTACCGACCGTGCGCCTCGGGGCCCGGCTGCTCGTCCGCCGCGTCGATCTGGCCGTCATCGTCGGGCACGACCCGATCGGGCTCTTCTTGAGTATACGACGGCAGGAGCACGCTGTAGTGGGGCGCCTGGAAGGCGGCGACGGTCACGGGGTCGTGCCCATCCCGCAGGGCCGTGCCGGCCGCCCAGTGGCGGAGATCGTACTCGTCGACGTCGCTCCGCAGGGCAGCGATTGCCGCCACGGTGCCGGCGTCGAGGGTGACCGTGCGGTGGCCGCCCGGCTTCGGTGGTCGCGCACGGTCGTGGGCTGCCAGTCCGCCACCTCGGCGCGCACCACCTTCTTGGAGCCCCGGAACGTCTTGGCAACGTGGCGACCAGGGCTGTCGGCCGACGGCGGCAGGAACGCCCGGGCCAACCACACCCCCGGCTTGCGCTCCGTCACCGTCGCCATGGCGCTGAGACCAGTATTCGACTGGCACAACCTCAATGGTGGAATGACAGAGGCGTCGACTCCCGGAGGAGCCGACGCCTCATCGAAATCGTAAACCGCGGGTCAGAGCTACTGGATCCTGACACCCGAGATGGCCCGGCTGATGACAAGGCGCTGGATCTCGGAGGTGCCTTCGAAGATGGTGAAGATCTTCGAGTCACGGT
>JACOTK010000321.1 GCA_016178435.1 Actinomycetota bacterium | reverse complement strand
TGGCGGGATGTGCCGCTTCGCTCCCGTCTCGAGGGTCTGACCGGGTTGCCCACCTTCGTCGACAACGACGCAAAGGCACTGGCGCTCGGGGAGGGGTGGGTCGGAGCAGCCCGTGGTATCGACAACTTCGTCGCCATGGTGGTCTCGACGGGCGTGGGCGGGGGCATCGTCCTGAACGGGAACCTGTTGGACGGGGCCGACGGCAATGCGGGACACATCGGTCACGTCACGGTGTGCCCCGATGGGCGCCTCTGCGCATGTGGTGCTCGCGGGTGTCTCGAGGCGGAGGCATCGGGCTCGGCGATCAAGGCCATCACCGGACGCGCCGCTGAGTTCGCCGACGCCGGGACGATGGCCCGCACCGGCAGGCTGGTGGGCCAGGCGGTTGCCTCGGTGGCGAACCTGCTCGATCTGCGCCTGGCAGTGGTCGCAGGCTCGGTGGCCCTCGGTTACGGTGAGGCGTTCTTTCGGGCGGCCCAGGCGGAGATCGACGAACGAGCCCGCCTTGCCTTCTCGGCGGGGGCTCGCATCATGCCCGCGGGCCTCGGCGACGCCGGTCCACTGATCGGCGCCGCCGCCGTGGGTTGGCGGGGTCTTCGGGAACCGAGCGACGGTTAGGATTGAGGTCGTGCATGCATGGTCGTGGTCGACGTTGACGAAGGTCGCCGGGCACCCGTCCCTGTGGCTCACGGCAGTCCGTCAGGGTCTGCGGCTCGCACAGCCGGGTTGGTGGCGTCAGTGGCCACCGGTTCCGTCGGTGCCCGACTCCTACATGCGTTTCCGGCTCGTCACGGCCTACGGCGACCCCGAGGCGGAACTGGAGGCGGATGATGTCGTGACCTATCTACGGTGGTGTCGCACCTGGCGGGCACTGGCGCGCTGAATGCACACGCCTGACATGCCGAGTGAGATGCCGGGCATTCCGGGTCGGGGGCAGGGTAGCGTTTCGGGCATGGGTCGGGCCCTGGTGCTCAATGCAAGTTACGAACCACTCGAGATCGTGTCGGATCGTCGGGCCGTGGTGCTCGTGCTGGGGAACAAGGCGGAGATCATCCACGACTCCGGTATCGAGATGCACGCCGCTCATCTCAGCGTCATCGTCCCCTCGGTCATTCGGCTCCGTCGTTACGTGCGCATTCCCTATCGTCGCCTTGCGGGGTTTTCGAGGCGCGGCGTGTTGGCCCGAGACGGGTTTCGCTGCCAGTACTGCAACAAGCCGGCCGAGAGCATCGATCACGTGGTGCCCCGCAGCCGTGGGGGCTCGCACACCTGGGACAATGTCGTTGCCGCGTGTCACGGCTGCAATCGGGCAAAGCGGGATCGGCTTCTGGCGGAGACGTCGATGCATCTGCGCCGCCACCCGCGACCGCCCGGCGAGCTCAGTTGGATTCGCATGGCCGTGGAGTCTGTTCCCGCTCATTGGGAGGCGTACCTGTCGCCGGCCCTCTCGGCGTGACCGTCATTCCGTCGTCAACGTCACCGCTGCAAACCCTGCCCGAGGTCTCGCCGGCAGCGATGGAAGTCGTGCGGGTCGACCTCGAGTTGGTAGCGCCATTTCGGACCGCACATGGCGTGGAGCGATTCCGTAGCGTTCTGCTTGTGCGGGCGCTGGCCGAGGACGGGTCGGAGGGCTGGGGCGAGTGCTCGGCGCTGTCGGCGCCGACCTACAGCGGTGAATGGATCGACGGCGCCGAGGCGGTCCTGCGGGATTTCCTGTTGCCGGCTGCGCTCGCGGGTCGGCCATCGGGCATCGTGGGCCACCCGATGGCGGCCTGCGCCGTGGAGGCGGCAACGACGCAGTTGCGCCTCGCCGCTGCGGGCCTCACGTTGGCGCAGTGGCTCGGTGCCGTTCGTGACCGGGTGCCTTGTGGGGTGGCGGTCGGCCTGGTGGCGTCGATCGACGCGTTGATCGACGAGGTCGGTGATCATGTCGCCGCCGGCTATCAGCGGGTCAAGTTGAAGGTCCGTCCCGGCGCCGATGTCGAACCGGTCCGGGCGGTGCGCGGGACCTGGCCCCACCTGGCCCTGGGCGTGGATGCCAACGGCTCGTACACACGAGAAGACCTGGACGGATCGTTGGCGCGGCTCGATGGGCTGGGCCTCGTCGAGATCGAGCAGCCGTTCGCCCCTCGTGATCTGCTGTCCTCGGCCGAGGCCGTCGAGCGTCTCCGCACGCCGATCTGCCTGGACGAGTCGATCGGCTCTGCAGACGATCTGGCTACGGCACTGCAGCTGGGGGCATGTGATCACGTGAACCTCAAGCCTGCCCGGGTTGGAGGGATTGCCGCGGCAAAGGCGGTGCACGACCTTGCCTTGGCGAACGACGTGCCACTTTGGATCGGCGGCATGTTGGAGACGGGCATCGGCAAGGAGGTGGTGGTGGCGTTCGCGGCGCTGGCCGGAGCGACGCTCCCCGGTGACCTGCCCTCGAGCGCACGCTGGTACGCGAACGATCTGACGACGCCATGGGAGATGGACGCCGACGGCACGATGGCGGTCCGGCCCGCAGGTCCGATGCGCCCGGGTTCATCGTGGACAGACACAACATGACCGGGGGAGCGCCGCCCAGCGAGAGCTGGGCGATCGAGCGGGTGAGGGGCACGGCCGCTGCATTTCATGCCCGCGAGGACGTCGATCCTGCCGTTCGGTTGGTCTCCTTCTTCGAGGTCACGCAACCGGCGCTTGTTCTGGGAAGCGCACAACCCGTGACCGATGTCGATGCGGCGGCCATCGATCGGCAGGGCGTCGAGCTTGTGCGTCGGCGGAGTGGCGGAGGGGCCGTGTTGTTGGTGCCCGACGAGGTCGTCTGGGTTGACGTGGTCGTGCCGCGTGGCGATCGCCTGTGGTGCGACGACGTCGGGCGCGCCTTCCACTGGCTTGGCGAGGTCTGGATCGAAGCCCTTGGCGGGCTGGGCTTTCACGGCGTCTCGCACGAAGGCCCACTTGCCTGTTCACCATGGTCCCGGCGCGTTTGCTTTGCGGGGGTCGGCGCCGGCGAGGTGCTGGTCGGGGGGCGAAAGGTGGTGGGCATCTCCCAGCGACGCGGGCGCATTGCCGCCCGCTTTCAGTGCGCGGTGCTTCGTCGCTGGGACCCCGGGGCGGTTGTCGGCCTCATGGCCATGAACGAGCTCGAGAAGGAGGAGGCCCTGATGGGCCTCCGGGAGGTGGCCGCCGGCATCGACGCTCCCGCGGACGACATCGAGACGGCATTGATCAACTCACTGCCGAGGTAGCGCCGCGTCGCCGGGTCGTCCTTCGGAAGGCATCCGTCTGACCACCTCTCCGCTCGCCGAACCACGGCGAACGATGTATGCTGATGATGTATGTCGGCGACTCGGACTCAGATCTACCTCACCCCGGAGCTGCGGGAACGGATCGATCGTGTCGCCCGCGCACGGGGAACGACGATGGCCGAAGTGATCCGCACCGCCGTCGACCGGTACCTCGACGAGACAGCGGATCCCTCGGCTGCACTCGCCGCGACCTTCGGCGCTGATCCGAACGCGACGGCCCCATCACGCGACGAGTGGGCGCGTGGCTGACCTCCTCGTCGACACCGACGTCTTCATCGATCATCTCCGCGGCGCGGCCGAGCTGAAGCCGGGACGGCATCGCATGCATTACTCCGTCATCACACGGGCAGAACTGGTCGCCGGCACGACCGCCACCGAGCTGGTCGCAACCCTGCTCGGTCCGTTCCACGAGCTCCCGGTCGACCGCGCCGTCGGCGAGCGGGCCGGGCGGATCCGACGCGAGAGCGGGGTTCGTCTCCCCGATGCCCTCATCGCTGCAACGGCGATCGAGCACCACCTCCAACTGACGACGCGGAACCACCGAGACTTCGAGAAGGTGCGCGGCCTCCGGATCCGCACCATGGCGTGACGCCATCACGTCGCCTACACGGTCCGTGCTTGCTCCTCGGCCGATCGCCGTGGCGGGCCTGGAGCCGGGATGGCGTGGCGACGGTGGTCGGCTTCGAGGACGATATCTGAATGGACGACCAAAGACTTCGTCCCCCTCCAGGCTCCACTCCTGTGTGAGGCTACTGTCGGGCGCGTACCTACCGGAAGAGACGGCTGATGTGCTCGACGGCGGTGACGAATTCACGGACTGGTACCACAGGGCGTGGCCGCGGGTTGTTCGGGCTCTCGTGACCCACACGGGCGATCGGGACCGGGGGGCAGACGCCGCAGCGGAGGCCTTCGCCCGCGCACTGGAACGTGGAATGACCCCAACCGGCGGCCAGAACAGCCGACGACCTGGGTGATCGTCGTCGACCTCGTCCACCACGATCACGTGCTTCGGGGTGAGTCAATTGGTGTCAGGTCGGTCGAGGTCATCGAGGAGCCGATCGAGTGTCGACGACGGGATACCGGTCCCGACTTGAAGCTCTTGGGCGGAGCGGGTGGCGAGCGCCCACCCGATGACCTGGTGACCGGATGCGACCCATGCGCGTGGGCGACGTTGAGGCCGTAGGTCTTGCCGGCCCGGCGACGCCTTCGACGATCTCGACTCCGGCCCGCGGACTTCCAGTACCCGAGGTTGAGGTGCTCGGCGAAGACGTCGCCGGCGGCCGTGCCGAGCGCGAAGGTGAACAGGATCGCCGGCCAGTAGAACGCTTCGCGCCTGGGCGTGCGGATCGAGTGGATCGAGAGCATGCCTTCGCCGGCATACCAGGCGGTGAAGGTGACGGCCAGGGCGACAGCGAAGATGGTGGTGCTGACCACGAGGCTGACGCCGAGGTTGTCGACCAGGTTGTCGGTGATCAGGGTGCCGACGATGCTGATCAGCACGACGGTCAACCAGTAGATGCCGGGCACGTACTTGCCGGCCGGAACTGGAACACCAAGACCGCAGCGAGGCATGCGCCCATGATGTAGGTCTTGTTGGTGATCCCGAGGTTGAGGGTGTTGGACAAGAAGTGGCGGCGGTTGCGCCGATGGTGGTGGCCGGCACCTTGATGATCCAGAAGAACAGGGTCACTTCTGGGACCTTGCTCATCATCGTGCCCATCTTGCTGCGTGCGACGGTGGCCGTGTTGGTGGTCGTCATGGTCTCTCGTTTTTCCCGGGTGGTGGGCTGCAAGGTAAGGAACTGCGGGTCAACGCCGACGCGTGTGTCGTTCAACGCTCGGTAAACCAGCGGGCGGACCGCTGAAGGTGAGCGGACGGCCAGAACTGCGTGCTGTCGCTGGGATCGCCGGTCGACCTGCCGTACCGTTGGGCCGTGCCCGGTGAGCGGATCTTGATCGTCGAGGATGACGAACGCATCGGGGCGACGTTGCTGCGTGCCCTCGAGGGCAGCGGCTACGCGGCCCGTTGGGAGCCGACCGGGCAAGGCGCGTTGACCGCGGTGGCTGCCCTTCGCCCGGATCTGGTGCTGTTGGATCTCGGTCTTCCGGACATGGACGGCTTAGAGGTGTGCCGGGAGATCCATCGGAGCGACTCGACGATCGACGTGGTGATGCTCACGGCTCGTGACGAAGAGCTCGATGTGGTGGTCGGCCTCGATGCCGGTGCGATCGACTACATCACCAAGCCGTTCAAGCTCGCCGAGTTGCTGGCGCGGCTCCGTGCCCAGTTCCGCAGGGCCGAACTACGTACGGAGTCGCGGTCGGCCGCCGGCGACCTGACCATCGACGGCAACGCCCGACGCGCCTGGCGGCACGGCGACGAACTGGTGCTGCGCGCGAAAGAGTTCGACCTGTTGGCGCGCCTCGTCGCTGATGGGGGCAACGCCGTGTCACGCGAGACGCTGATGGCCGATGTGTGGGACGAGCACTGGTTCGGGTCGACCAAGACCCTCGACTTTCACATCGCCGCGCTGCGGCGCAAGATCGATCCCGCCGACGGCGTCAGCCGGATCACGACCCTGCGTGGGGTCGGGTACCGATTGGAGTTGTCATGAGGCGACGGATCCTCGCAGCGATCCTGTCCGTGACCGCCGTGGCCATCGTGTTGTTCGGCGTCCCGTTGGCGATCGTCGTCCAACGTTTCGTCGACGACGATGCCGCGTTGCGGGTCGAACGCGCGGCCGTGCTCGCGTCGCGTCAGGTATCGGCTGACTTCGCGACGAGCAACGATCCGGTCGAGCTCCCGACGAACACAGACCGCATCGTCCTCGCCCTCTACGACCACAACGGCGCGCTGATCGCGGGATCGGGGCCGACGGTCGCTGATGCTGCCACGACGGAGGCCCTCGGCAATCGGATCGCCGACGTCGAGCTCAGTGGCGCTCGGGTCGTCGCCGTTCCAGTCGCCGCTGACGAGCGGGTGATCGGAGTGATCCGTGCTGAACAGACCACCGCGGCCAGCGACTCGCGCACGCACCGGATCATCGCGCTGCTGGCAGCGCTCGCCGTCGGCGTGCTCGTGATCGGGGCGGCGATCGGCTATGTCCTCGCCGGACGTCTGGCACGGCCGGTGAGGCGCCTCCGCGACTCGGCGGTCGATCT
>JACOTK010000239.1 GCA_016178435.1 Actinomycetota bacterium | reverse complement strand
GGGCTTCAGCTGCTCGATCTTGCTGAGGGCGATCCGGCCGTTTGCAGCGGTACCCACGACTTCGATGTCGGCATCCTCCGACAGCACGTCGGTCACGATCTTTCGAACGACCACCGCATCGTCAACGACCAGAATGCGTATTTTGGCCATAGGTTCCTCGCATCTGCTCGCCGGGTCATGAGGCCTGATCAGGGCTCGGTCAACGAACAAGGGCCCCGGTCGACGGTCGTCGTTTCACCATCGGCACAACATCACGGTCGTTGAGGCCTCGCGACCATGTGCCCGTCGACGATCAGGTCAACCTCGTCTCCACCTCGGCGGCGAGATCGACCAACCCGGCCGTGAGATCCGCATCCACCTCGACAGCGAGTTCGATGTCGGCACTGGAACCGTCATCGAGTTGCGGTGAGACGTAGGGACGGCCTTCGATGCAGCAGTCCACGAAATCGGCGATGGCAGCTGTTGCCCGCCGAGCCAGGGTGAAGTTCTCGGTGAACCCCTGCCAGAAGTGAACCGCCCCGGTCCAAGGCTCCAGGTGCACGGTGACGTCGGCCGCCTCGGCCCTGACGGCCATGCTCACTGCGTCCGACAGGAGGATTTCCGTCGTCGCGACCTGGATCAGAAGGGGTGGAAGGCCCCTGAGATCGCCGTAGAGCGGCGAGGCCAATGGATCGGTCGGGTCATGATCACCCAGGTAGAGCTTGGCCGTCCGCTGAAGCCCCTTGAGCCGTACCGTGAGGTCGGTGGCCTGATTGGACACCAGCGATTCACCGGTACAAGCGAGATCAAACCAAGGCGAGAGGCAGGCGCCACCCACGGGAAGGCGTTCTCCTGCGTCACGAAGGCTCAGCATCGTGGCCACAACGAGCCCACCGCCCGCAGATTCCCCGGCCAGAACCGTCCGATCCGGCTCGATGAGACCCCGCGTCACCAGCTCACGGAACACCAGAACCGTGTCAGTGGGAGCCGCCGGAAAAGGGTGCTCGGGCGCCAGGCGATAGTCGACGTTCCAGACCGTTGCCCGAGTGGCGCGTGAAAGGTCACCCACGAACACCTGGTGCGTCAGCGCGGAACAGGCGACATAACCGCCACCGTGGAAATACACGATGTGACGGTCGCTGCGAGCGTTCGGAGCCTCGACCTTGTAGACGTCGACACCGCCAAGCTCGAACCGCTCGATCCTCAGGTCTGCAGCGGGAGGGTACTGGCTGGACCAGTTCTCGAACCGCTCCCGATAACCCTCGACGCTCCATTGAGTCGGTCGCCGCTGCCGGGCAATCTCCTCCTGCAGCAATGCGAGCTCGTCGTCCCCCATCGTCTCTCGTTCCCTTCGCCACGGCTCACCGAACCGATACGTTCGGTGAGCTATCTTCGCGCAAAGCTCGGATGGTTGCAGAGAACAACGATTCCGTCCGGCGGCACGACGCGTTCAGACGTTCCAGGCATCCATCGATGATGCCCGGTGTCTCCCGGTCTGCCTGGTCCTCGATATCCCGGCAGACACTGGCCAAACCGGGCACCCCCAGCGAGGTGCACGACGCCCCCAGGGCCCGGGCGGCTCCCACCAGGTCTGCCGGATTGGCGCCCTTTGCGGCCGCCAGGATCCGCATGCGTCGAACCGGGAGCTCATCCAGCGCCTGCTCGTACAACCGGCGAACGGCTTCTCGATCACCGTCCAACTGGCTCAGGAGCAGCTCCACCGTGCCGGGCACGATCACCTCCGGGCCCGGTGCCTCCGGCTGGGCTCCCGGGACCGTCCGTTTCACCCACCGCTGCAACGTTTGGTCCAACCGCTGCATGTCCACCGGCTTGGCCAGGTAGTCATCCATACCCGACCGAAGACACGCATCATGATCGGACGGCGTGGCGTTTGCGGTCACCGCGATGATGGGAAGACGGCGATCCCTGCCCGACTCGGCCTGGCGAATTCGACGAGTCGCCTCCAAACCGTCGACATCGGGCATCTGATAATCCATGAGCACGGCATCGAACGCCCCGGTGAGGGCAAGCTCCACGCCGTCCTTGCCGCCCGAACAGCTGGTGACGCGATAGCCCAGCTTCGTCAACTGTCGTTCGGCGAGGATCCGATTCACCTCGTTGTCCTCCACGACCAGGATGTGGCCGGCGGCAGATTGACCCATCCCCTCCGCGTTGTCGTTGTCCTCCATCACCGGCTCGCCAACCACCGTTGCGGAAATGGTCGGCGCCTCCGTTGACGTGGGGCGAAACCCAACGGGCGCCTGCAGCCCGAGGGGGGCACTGATGCGTGGGGAAGAGGCAATGGCGGCGGGGGCATGTCGTTCCAGAAGCAGTGCGAAGGACACCTCCGTACCCCGGCCGGGCGTCGTCGCCATCGACATCTTCCCACCCATCAGGGAGACCAGACGGTTCGCCAGGAACAGGCCGGTGGTCATGCCCAAGGAAGGGGTCGGCGTCGAACGTTCCCAATACGGAACGAGGACTTGTGCCACCTCTTCGAGCGGCAGTCCAGGTCCGGTGTCGACCACGCTGAACCGGAGTCCGATCAGATTGTCCGACAGCGGCCTGCCTTCAGGGTCGGTCAGCTCAAGTCTGACCTGAACCGAACCCTCGACGGCGGCCTCCGTTGCGTTGTTCACCAGAATGTCGAGCACCTGTGCGATCCGGTACGAGTCGGCCTTGACGGCGGGCACGTACGGGGGACACACCGCTGCCACCTCGACGCCGGGCCTGGCCATTCCCCCCGTGCGTTCGACGACGTAGTCGACAAGATCGAGCATCGAGGAGTCGACGAGGCGCAACTCCAGCTGACCGGCCTCGACCCGGGCCAGATCGAGCAGCTGGTCGACCGTCGATCCCAAATCGCCCAATGACGCCAAGGCCTGTCGAACCATGCGGTCCTGATCCTGGTCCAGATCGGTGCCCGCCAACAGCTCGAGCAATCCGGCCGCGCCATGGAGCGGGTTGCGCACCGCGTAGCCGATCATGCCGATCATCTCGCCGGAAACGCCGGCGATCGAGCCCTCCTCGGCCTCACTCGTCATCGAACCCTCCGTCACACCTCAGGCGCGCCTCAAAGCACACAGGTCAGCGCACCTGTCGGGCATTGCGGGCCGGCATTGAGGTTCGTCATGGCAGATCTCCCCACAAAATCGGTCACATCCCCTCAGGAAGCACCGACACCCTGCCGAGACAGTGCCTGGACACTTTCTCGATCTTCACGATGCAGGAGAACGCCAGCCCATGAGCGCCGTACCCGATCTCACCGACACATCCATCGATGGGGAGCCATGCATTATCCCGGATGTCCTGCTCGGAGCGACCGCTGCACTGGTGATCATCGACGAGACCGGAGGCATCGTTGATGCCAATCCGGCGTTGGGCGTGCACTGCGATCGTGACGTCTCCGAACTTCGCGCCATGAACTTCCAAAAGCTCGTCTGGGGTCAGGATTTCGATGAATACCGGACGTGGCTGGGAGGACTCCCGGAGAACACGCCGGATGATCCCTTTGACCTACGCCTGCTATTGCCGAACGGCACCCGCAAATGGGCAAGATTGCATGCCTCCCCCCTGCCCGAGCGACAGGGCCGGCGACACTTCATCGTTTACGTGGAGGACATCGCCGAGCAGACGGCGACCGAGGATTCCCTTCGGTATCGGACCAGCCTCAACGAGTTGTTGACCGGTCTCTCCTGTGACTACGAGCAGGTCGTGGCCGGCGAGTTCGACACGTGGGTTACCGAGGCGCTCGGAAGGATCGCCGAGTTCGTCGGTGCAGATCGCAGCTACATCTTCTCGATCTCCCCTGACGGCAAGACGCTCTCCAACAGTCATGAGTGGTGCAGGGAGGGCATCGAACCGCAGATCGCCTTCCTGCAGGATCTTCCCATCGAGGCCTTCCCCTGGTGGCTGCCGTTCCTCAGCGCGGGCCAGGTGCTCAACGTGCCCCGGCTCAGCGATATGCCGGAGGAAGCGGCCTTCGAACGACAGCTCCTGGAGGCACAGGGCATCAAATCGCTCCTTTCCCTTCCACTGATCGCAGGCGGTGAGCTCGTCGGGTTCACCGGCTTCGACGCGGTGCGCCAGGAGCGCGTCTGGCCGGAGGAGGCCATCCTTCTGCTGCGCTCGGCCAACTCCTTGTTCACCTCGGCATTGGTACACCTTCTGACCGACTCACTTCGCGATTCCGAGGAGCGCTATCGAACCGTCGTGGAGGATGTGCGTTCCGTCATCTTCCGCATCGACAAGGAGGGGAGGTGGTCCTTTCTCAACAAGGCCTGGGAGGAATTCTCCGAGCAGTCGATCGAGGAGGCCATCGGCCAACAGGCCATCGATTTCGTCTATCCGGACGACCGAGACCGAACGACGGAGGCCATGCTCGGCATGGTCTCGGCCGGCGAGGACGTCCATAGGATCGAGGTGCGGGTCGTCGTGCGCGGCGAGTTGCGGTGGGTCGGTGTCCATGGACGCGCTCTGTGGGGAGGCGACGGATCCCTCGTCGGGTATGCCGGGTCGATCGACGACATCACGGACCGCAAGGT
>JACOTK010000238.1 GCA_016178435.1 Actinomycetota bacterium | reverse complement strand
GGCCTCCACGTACTGCTTGGCAAGCTCACCGTCACAGGTCCCCGGCTCGAAGGCGCCCACGAGCGCATGCAACTGCTCGCCCAGCTCCCGCACCGCCGTGATTCCCATGACCCCATTCTTCCAGGAGGGTATGACAATGAAATGACATGAGAGGGATTGGGTCGGGCTCCCATGATGGGCGGTATCCGGTTCATGCATCACGAAGCGTTCTTCGAAGCAAGGGACATGCGTTTCGTGTGGATAGGGCACAACCGGGTCAGGTGCTACCCCTGTCCGTGGGCGGCTGCGAACGCTGCAGCGAGCGATGCCGGAACCCGTCCTCTCGGTGAGATCTCGAGGCCGTTCTCAACGGCCCAGGCTCGGATATCGGCGGATGACGCAGGCGGGGGGACGAGCGGCCCAGCCGAGGGAAGGGACTCGGTGATGAGGTGGGCCGCCACGTCGTCGAGTGCGTGGGCAATGGCTGCGCCGAGGAACCGATAGGTCCACTCCTGGGCCAGTGACCGCGTCTCGCAGAACACGACCGGTACGTTCGGAAAGCGCACCTGCGCTTCGGCGAGGCCCTCGGCGACGACCGCAGGCCGGGCGTGATCGAGCTTGAAGATCGCCGAGTACCGGTCCTCAACGACGAGTGCCGCACGGGGCAGCTCGGCCAGTGCGGCGAGCAGATAACGCAGCTTGCCGGTTGTCATCGTCGAGACGAGATCGGACAGGCTCTTGCGCTCGACCGAGGCGACGATCTTGTCGTTGAGCTCGACGGCATAGTCGCCCGCAGGGAGCGCCCGGCGGCTCGTCGTGGCCTGTTGAGCGGTGAAATTCCACGCGTAGCGCTCATGGCTGTCGACCAGGATCTCGATCACCTGGCCCGACGCGCGCCTGGTGGGCAGGGTGACGTTCGGACGGGCTTGGCGCGACGTCCGGGCGCTCTGCCAGAAGATGACCTCGCGGCCCCGGGCTCGCGTGAACACGAACTGCGAGCGGTTCTCCCTGCCCCGGTCGAGGACGAGATCGATCGCGGCTCCCCTGCGAACACAGGACCGTACCGCGACCCGCTCGACCACCTCGGGCTCGTCGGGCCAGTCGATCGACGGGTGGCAAAAGACCTTCGCTGTTCGTGGCCACGTGTCACGGACCTTGAGCACGATGCCGGCGTCGGTCAGCGGCAGCCGCACCAGATAGGGCAGCGTCGAGTTGTCGTCCGGGTTGAGCGCCACGACGAAATCATCCACAGCCACCATTCTGGCTCAGCCTCGTCGTGGGCGTCCTCACCGCGTATTGCCTCATGTCAAAACCTTCGGGAGGGCTCCTTTGTTGCTCTGTCACGATCATGACCGGGTGAAGTTCCTGGATCAAGGCTTGTGAAATCGAACAGGTGTTCGATAGCCTGAGGACATGTCCCCGCCGCAGCTTGCTGCGATGGCCTTGTCGACTCCGGCCTCGATCGAGGCACTGACGACGGCCATCCAACCCACGAGTCCGGGTGTCGATCGCATGCTCGTGGTGCCCGGCCCGCTCGGGTCGGTGTTGCCCGGCGGCGGTGTCCGACGGGGTTCGGTGGTGCTACTCGACGGCCCGCTCGGCGCCGGTGCAATGTCCATTTCCCTTCAGTTCGCCGCTGCGGCGACGGCGTTCGGTGGGTGGGCGGCGATGGTCGACGACGATGAGACGCCGGCCACTCCGGCGGCGGTCGAGCTCGGTGTCGTTCTCGAGCGCTTTCTCGTCGTTCGCCACGTGCCGGTTGCCCGTTGGCCGACGGTGGTCGCCCAACTCGGTGATGCCGTCGCTCTGGTCGTGTGCCGAGTCCCGCAGGGTTTGACCTTGAGCACCGCCCGGCGTCTGGTGGCACGAGCCCGACGACGCGGCACGATCCTGGTCGTCGCCGGCGCATGGCCGGGAGAATCCGGCCTGCGCATCAAGGTGGAACGTTCGACCTGGCGGGGTCAGGTTGGTGACCCGGGTGCGCCCCTGGGTGATCGCCTCGTCCATCTGGTTGTCGAGGGACACGGGAGACCGGGGGCTCCCCGTTCGATACCCCTTGTCGATCAACATGTCGGCTGAGCGCACCGAGCGCACCGGACGCACCGGACGCACCGATGACTCGGCGGACTCGGCGGTTCGGACCTGTTGTCTCGTCTGTCCCTCCTGGCCCGAGGACGATGCGACCGGTTTCGAACGGGTGGTCCGTGCGGTCGAGAACATCACCCCTCGCCTCGCTGTCGAGCGGCCGGGCCTGTTGTTCTTTCCCACGCGCGGGCCTTCCCGTTACTTCGGCGGCGATGTGGCCCTGGCCGTGACGCTCATCGAGGTGGTCACCTCCGCCGAGGTTCTCGACGCCCGGGTCGGTATCGCCGACGGCGTTCTTGGCGCACGTCTTGCGGCGATCAGCGCCTCACCGCATCCCGTGGTGATCGACGAGGGTGGGTCGGCCGCCTTCCTCGCCGGTTGGCCGCTGCACACGCTCGTCCGTCTGGCCCACGCCGACACGGAGATGGTCGGTTTGCTCGAGCGCCTGGGGTTGCACACCCTCGGCGCGGTTGGCGCACTCGACTGCCGGTCACTTGCGACGCGCTTCGGGCCCGAGGGCCGGCGTCTGCAGCGCCTGTGTCAGGGCTTCGACGTGGCTCCGATGGAGCTCTCGGTTCCCACGGCGGAGCTCGTCGAGGAGCTCGCCTTCGAGCCGGCCGTCGAGCAGGCGGAGGCCATGGTGTTCGCAGCCAGGGGTCTCGCCGAACGTCTCTTCGATCGCCTCCGTGCCCGCGGTCAGGCCTGCGTGGGCGCGTCCATGACCTTGGAGGACGATGAAGGCACATCGCTCTGCGCATCATGGCGTTGGGAACAGGACTTCACGCCCCGCGTGCTCGCGGAGCTGGTCCGTCGTCGACTCGAGCCAGGTGACCATGAGCTGCCGACAAGACCCGTTGCCGTGGTGCGCCTACGAGCAGAGGAGCTTGCCCCCCTCTCGGGGCGTCAAGGCGACCTTTGGGGAGTCGACTACGCGGATCTCGCGCGGGTCGAGCGCCTCGCCGCATCACTGCAGGGTCTCCTGGGCTTCTCCTCCGTGCTCCTCGGTGAGGTGGGGCCGGGACGGACGCCCCTCGAGCGAACCCGATGGATTCCCTGGGGTGAGCCGCGCGGACATGACGGCACGGGTCCACGCGTGCGACGTCCACCTCGACCTGGCGAGACGCCGAGCCTGCCGGGCGGCATTCCGCCGCCCTCGCCCGCCCGTGTGTTCGACCCGCCACTTCCTGCCGATTTGCTCGATGCGGGCGGTCGGCCCATCGCCGTCTCGGCTCGAGGTGAGCCGACAGGCGCGCCTGGACACCTGCGTTGTCGAGCCCTGCCCGGGGACGGGGGATCGATCACCGCATGGGAGGGGCCATGGCTGCACGACCTTCGCTGGTGGCAACCGTCATCTCGCCGCCGTCGGGCATGGTGGCGGGTGATCGTGGGCGACGAAACCCATGGCATCGCGTGCCTGGTGGCCATCGAGCACGGCCGTGCGGGCGTCGAGGCCATCCATGACTGATGGACGCATACCGAAGGGCTGTCCTGCAGGTGGCTGAAGGCGCGTGCTCCTGATGGCCGAGGGCCTGGCCTACGCGGAGTTGCACTGCCACTCCAGCTTCTCGTTCCTCGACGGCGCGAGTCATCCCGACGCGCTCGTCGAGGAGGCCGTGCGCCTGGGTCTCGCCGGTCTGGCCCTCACCGATCACGACGGGCTCTACGGGGCGGTGCGACTTGCGGAGGCTGCCCGTCCTCATGGGCTGCCGACCGTCTTCGGCGCCGAGCTCACCCTCGATTCACCTCGCGAGCGCACCGGACAGGCTGACCCGGCCGGCACGCATCTCGTCGTGCTCGCGGAGGGTCCGGTTGGCTATGCCCGACTCGCCCGGGCCATCAGCGACGCCCAACTCGCAGGCAGGAAGGGTCTCGCACGCTTCTCCCTCGCCGCCCTTGCCCAGGCAGCGAGGGCGGCGGTGCATCGACACCCCCAACCCAGCACCCACAACAACGGTTGGTACGTCCTGACCGGCTGTCGCAAGGGGGCGGTGGCGCGTGCACTGCGGGAGGAGGGGCCGGGGGCGGCCCGACGGGCACTCGCTCAACTGGTGGAGGCCTTTGGCCGTGACCGGGTGTTCGTGGAGCTCTGGGATCACGGTGACCCGCTTGATCGCCCACGCAACGATGCCCTCGCCGCCCTTGCGATGGAGGCACACGTGCGGGTGGTCGCCACGAACAACGTGCATTACGCCACCCCGGCGCAGCGTCCACTGGCCATGGCCCTCGCCGCTGTTCGTGCTCGTCGGAGTCTCGAAGCGCTCGACGGATGGCTCCCGGCAAGTCCCCTTGCCCATCTCCGATCGGCCGGTGAGCAGGCCAGTCGTCTCGCTCGTTATCCCGGGTCGATCGAGGCCGGCGTCGAGCTTGCGACGGCCTCCGCCTTCGAGTTGCGTCTGGCGGGCCTGAACCTTCCGGACCATCCGGTGCCGCCCGGCCACACGGAGATGACCTGGTTGCGAGTCCTCGCCGGCAGGGGTGCCGAGGTGCGCTACCCGCCGGCGCACCCTCGTCATGACGACGCGCTCGATCAGATCGATCACGAGCTCGGTCTGATCGATCAGTTGGGCTTTGCCGGCTACTTCCTGTTGGTGCACGACATCGTGGCGTTCTGCAACCGGGAGAACATCTTCTGTCAGGGTCGGGGGAGCGCGGCGAACAGCGCGGTCTGCTATGCCATCGGCATCACCAACGCCGATGCCGTCAGTCTGGGACTGCTCTTCGAGCGGTTCATGTCACCGGCCCGTGACGGCCCACCCGACATCGATCTCGACATCGAGCACCATCGCCGAGAAGAGGTCATCCAGTACGTCTACAACCGTTACGGGCGTGAGCGCGCTGCCCAGGTTGCCAACGTGATCACCTATCGTCCTCGCTCGGCGCTGCGCGAGATGGCCAAGGTCTGCGGGTTCAGCTCCGAGGAAGCGGACGACCTGGCCAAGCAGGTCGACGTCCGTCGTTTCGGTGACATCGACGGCCTGGAGGCGGCGCCCACCGATCTGCCGGCCAACGTCCTGGCCCTGGCTCGTGCCGTCGAGGGCCATCCCCGCCATCTCGGCATTCATGCCGCCGGCATGGTGATCGCCGACCGTCCGCTCGTGGAGTTCTGCCCGGTGGAGTGGGCACGCAGGGAGAACCGATCGGTGCTCCAGTGGGACAAGGACGACTGCGCGGCTGCCGGTCTGGTGAAGTTCGATCTTCTCGGGTTGGGCATGTTGACGATGCTGCATCTCGGCGTCGATCTCATCGGGCAACACCGGGGAACGGTGATCGACCTCGCGACGATCCCTCAGGAGGAGCAGGTCTATGACCTGCTCTGTGCCGCCGACACCATCGGGGTGTTCCAGGTCGAGAGCCGAGCGCAGATGGCGACGTTGCCCCGACTGCGGCCCCGCTGCTTCTACGACCTCGTCGTCGAGGTCGCGCTGATCCGCCCGGGCCCCATCCAGGGTGATTCGGTGCATCCCTACCTGCGTCGGCGCAACGGCGAGGAGCCCGTGACCTATCTGCACCCCCTGCTCGAGTCCTCGTTGGCGAGGACGCTCGGCGTGCCGCTGTTCCAGGAACAGCTCATGCAGATGGCGATCGACGTCGCCGGCTTCACCGCTGCCGAGGCCGATCAACTGCGCTCGGCCATGGGCTCGAAACGCTCACATGAGCGGATGGCCCGTTTGCGCACCCGGCTCATGGCGGGGATGGCCGAGCGGGACATCACCGGCGAGGTCGCCGAGGCCATCGCCCACAAGCTCGAGGCCTTCGCGGACTTCGGCTTCCCTGAGAGCCACTCGGTCTCCTTCGCCTACCTGGTGTATTCGAGCGCGTGGATGAAGTACCACTACCCGGCCGAGTTCACCTGTGCCCTGCTGAACGCCCAGCCCATGGGCTTCTACTCACCGAACACGATCGTGGGTGACGCCGCCCGCCATGGAGTGGAGACGTTCGCCCCCGATGTCAATCGCTCGGCCCGCGACTGCACGCTCGTGGAGCGATCGGATGGAGCGCAGGGACACCCCGGCAATGGTTGGCACGCGGAGCCGACGCCGTTCGCCGTGCGCATCGGGCTGCGCTACGTGCGCAACCTTGGCTCGGCGCTGCTCGACCGCATCGAACGAGAGCGCGATCAGGGACCTTTCGTCGACATGGAGGACTTCGCCCGTCGCACCGGAGCCCCAGTCGATGCCCTCGAGGCGCTGGCCATGGCGGGTGCCTTCGCCGGCTGCTCCGATCTCGATCGTCGATCGGCCCTCTGGGCAGCAGGTGCGTTGCGTGATGCGAGGCCGGACACCCTTCCCGGTCTCGTCGGTGGCGCCGAGGC
>JACOTK010000268.1 GCA_016178435.1 Actinomycetota bacterium | reverse complement strand
TTCGCCCACGGGACGACCAGTTCCACGACTACCGCGGTTATGCCGGCCAGATGGCAGGCGGCGTCCTGCGCCCGGGCGACGAGGTCGTGGCGCTTCCCTCCGGGTTCACCTCGACCATCGCTGCCATCGACACCGCGGACGGTCCGGTGAGCGAGGCGTTCGCGCCCATGGCCGTCACGATCCGCCTCGCCGATGAGATCGATGTCAGCCGCGGTGACATGTTGTGTCGCACGCAGAACCGACCCACCGTGAGCCAGGACATCGACGCCATGATCTGTTGGATGTCGGACACCCCCTTGCAGGAGCGGGGCAAGTACGTCATCAAGCACACCACACGGGTCGCACGCGCCTTGGTCAACCAGGTGCACTACAAGCTGGACGTGAACACGCTGCACCGGGATGAATCGGCCAGTTCCCTGGCACTCAACGAGATCGGCAAGGTGTCGCTGCGTTCGACCGTGCCGCTCTTCCACGACGAGTACCGCCGCAACCGGGCCACGGGCAGCTTCGTGCTCATCGACGAGCAGACCAATGCAACGGTCGCGGGCGGCATGATCCTCGGCCGTGAGCACGGTCGTTGAGCTCGGCTGCCTGACATGGTCGTCTGAACATGGTCGCCGATCCCGATCGCAACATCACCTGGCATCACAGCGAGTTGTCCCGCGAACAGCGTTGGCAGGCGTTGGGGCTGCGGGGCGCCACGGTCTGGTTGACGGGATTGTCCGGCAGCGGCAAGTCGACCGTTGCGGTGGCGCTCGAGTCCCGCCTCGTTGCCGAAGGCAGGGCTGCGTATCTGTTGGACGGCGACAACATCCGTCACGGGCTCAACGCCGATCTGGGCTTCAGCGATGCCGACCGGGCCGAGAACGTGCGACGCAACGGTGAGATCGCACGACTCATGGCCGACGCCGGCATGGTCGCCATCGTGCCGGTCATCAGTCCCTTCAGAGAGGGACGTGATCGGGTGCGCAGGATGCACGAGGTCGCGGGCCTGAGGTTTGTGGAGGTGTTCCTCGACACCTCGTTGGCCGAATGCGAGCAACGGGACCCGAAGGGTCTCTATGCAAAGGCCCGGAGCGGTGAGCTTTCGGGGATGACGGGAATCGACAGTCCCTATGAGCCCCCGACCAATCCCGAGCTCGTCCTGAAGCCCACCGACGGATCACCCGAGGAGCTGGCGACGCGAGTGCTGGGTTTCCTGAACGAGCTCTGATCGCCGACGAACCGTGCACGCCCGGCCCACGCGCACGTGCAGGTGCAGGTGCAGGTGCCGTAGGGCTGCGCATGGGGTTCAGGTGGTTGCGGGACCGTAGATCTCGCCGTTGTCGGCGTAGCACTCGGCATGAAAGTGCTCGACGCGAGTCCATTTTCCGTCGGTGTAGACGTTCGCGATCACCTGGCTGCGCTGGGTCTTGGCGGCAAACTTGACGGGCTCTTCGCAAATGCCACAGACGGAGCTGCTGCCGGCCTCGACTCGTCTCAGGACCGCCCGACTCTGACGGACGGGGGCTTTGGTCGTGGTCTTACTCATGACTTCCTATCGGTCGTCATCGGCTCCGATCAAGCGCCCCAGACGAATCGCCCGGCCGACCAGCGCACGCAGCGCGTCCTCGTCGGCGCCTGCCCCGCACAGATCGGCGATCGCCCTTTCCATGTCCTCGCCCAGGACCTCACGATCAAGCGGCCCGCCCTCGGGGCCTGGCGGGTTTCGCCCGGCCGATCGTGCTCCGGACGTCACCGTGGTCGCCACGATGAGACACAGGGCGGCAACCGCGCTGACGATGCCGAAGGTGACCGGCCAACCCGACGACCCGGCGATCGAGCCGACGATCATGCCCGCAATGCCGAGCACGCAGGTGCTGATCGCCATTGCTCGTACGGCTTGGACGGACATGACCGGTCAGGCTCGACGCAGGGGCTTGTACTTGATGCGGTGGGGCTGGTCGGCCTGGGCACCGAGTCGTTTGTGACGGTCGGCCTCGTAGTCACTGAAGTTGCCCTCGAACCAGCGCACCTCCGAGTCGCCTTCGAACGCGAGCACGTGGGTGGCAACCCGGTCGAGGAACCACCGGTCGTGGCTGATGACCACGGCGCAGCCGGGGAAGGCGAGCAGGGCGTCCTCCAGGGCTCGCAGGGTGTCGACATCGAGGTCGTTGGTGGGCTCGTCCAGCAGAACCACATTTCCCCCCGTCAGGAGTTGACGAGCGAGGTGCACCCGGTTGCGCTCGCCGCCCGAGAGGACCCCCACCTTCTTCTGTTGGTCGGACCCCTTGAAGTTGAAGGAGGCGACATAGGCGCGACCGTTCATGGTGCGACTGCCGATCTTGACCTCGTCGCCTCCCCCGGTGATCGCCTCGTAGACGGTGTGATCGTCCTGGAGGACGTCGCGGGACTGGTCGACGTAGGAGAGCTCGACGGTCGAGCCCACGGTGAGGGTTCCCTCATCGGGCTGCTCGGTGCCCGTGATCATCCGGAACAGCGTGGTCTTGCCGGCGCCGTTCGGTCCGACGACCCCGACGATGCCCGCCTTGGGCAGCGTGAAGGTGAGGTTCTCGAACAACAGGCGATCGCCGTAGCCCTTCGCGACGTTGCTCGCCTCGATCACGACATCGCCCAGGCGTGGGCCGGGGGGGATCACGATCTCGAGTCGGTTGTTGCCGCGGTCGGCGGCCTGCGCCTCGGCAAGCAGCTGCTCGTAGCTGCTGAGACGTGCCTTGCCCTTGGCCTGGCGGGCGCGTGGAGCCATGCGGACCCATTCCAGCTCGCGTTCGAGCGTGCGCCTGCGGGCGGATTCCTGCTTCTCCTCCTGTGCCAGCCTGGCCGACTTCTGTTCGAGCCAGCCGGAGTAGTTGCCCTCGAAGGGGTACCCCCGACCGCGATCGAGCTCGAGAATCCATCCGGCCACATTGTCGAGGAAGTAACGATCGTGGGTGATGGCGACGACCGTGCCCGAGTAGTCCTTGAGGAAGCGCTCCAGCCAGGCCACCGACTCGGCGTCGAGATGGTTGGTGGGCTCGTCGAGCAACAAGAGGTCGGGGTGGCTCAAGAGCAGTCGACACAAAGCCACCCGACGGCTCTCACCTCCCGAGAGGGTTGCCACATCGGCGTCGCCGTTGGGCAGTCGCAGCGCATCCATGGCGATCTCCACCGTGCGTTCCAGATCCCAGGCGTTGCTCGCGTCGATGCGATCCTGGAGGTCGGACTGCTCGGCCAGGAGCTTGTCGAAGTCGGCATCGGGTTCGCCAAAGGCCTCGCAGACCTGGTTGTAGCGCTCGAGGATCGCACGGGTCTCACCCACCCCGTCCATCACATTGCCCATGACGTCCTTGGACGGGTCGAGGCGTGGCTCCTGGGGCAGCATGCCGACGGAGAATCCTGGTGTCAGACGTGCCTCACCGGTGAAGCCGTCGTCCTCGCCCGCCATGATGCGAAGGATCGAGGACTTGCCCGAGCCGTTCGACCCGATGACGCCGATCTTGGCGCCCGGAAGAAATGCCAGGGTGATGTCGTCGAGCACCTGGCGATCGGGCGGGTAGAAGCGGTTGAGCTTGTGCATCGTGTAGATGTAGGTCGCCGTCATGGTTCATGACCGTACCGTTTCAGCGGAGCTCGGGGGGCATGGGCACGCGAGCGCCTTCCGCTCGTTCGGCTGCCACTCCCTGTCCCCACGATCATTTTGGCCCTAACATGTGGGCAGGAATCTCTGGGAGGGCAGCGTGAAGCGACCAACTGTGAGGACCGGACATAGCTCCTGGGCGGTCAGGGAGCTGACGCAGTTTCTGGAGGTGGTGACCGCCCACCACGATGAGGACTCGGCGATAGCGGGCGGCCTCGATCTCGTGGTCCGTGCGCTGAGCGCAACAGCGGGGGCGATGGTGACCCGGGAGGGGGTCCGGGCTTCCCTCGGGTTCGGGCCCCCTCCGCATGAACAGGTTGTCGAGCAACTGCGGGACGTGGCTGCGCAGGCATCCGATGGCGTGGTCGTGCCCGGTGTCGGGCGTTGTGACGCCTTCGCCGTGGATCTCCGGAGTGACCCTGCGTGCTCCATGGTTGTCGCCCGCATCGGCGAGCCATTTTCCCAAGAGGAACATCTGTTGGCGCTTGGCATGGCTCGAGCGCTCTCGCTGGTCCTGAGCCGAATCGCCCTACTCGTCGAACAGCGGG
This sequence comes from Actinomycetota bacterium, assembly GCA_016178435.1. Taxonomy (GTDB): domain Bacteria; phylum Actinomycetota; class Acidimicrobiia; order Acidimicrobiales; family CADCSY01; genus JACOTK01. Next base: position 1,492 of record JACOTK010000268.1, on the reverse strand, counting down.
AGGCACTCGAGGCGCAACGGCGCCGGGGGGATCTCGGCGAGCGCCATGCGATCGAGAACGAACGCCTGTTGGCCATGCTGGAGGAGCGCAAGGCGCTGCTGGAGAAGTTGGCTCGCATCCAGCGTTCGATCTCGACGCATGCGCCGTTGCCCGAGGTCTACGGAGCCATCGTCCAGGGAGCCCGTGATCTGTTGGATGTCGAGGTGATCGGTTTGCGCCATCTCGATCCCGAGAATCCGGACGAGGTGATCATGGTGGCGTCCCAGGGGATGTCCGACGCCACCCTGAGCGTGGTCGGCCGCCAAACCGTCAGCACGGGCCTCGGTGGCCGGGCGATCATCGAGGGCCGCCTGGTGGTCATGCCGGACTACTCGGCTGAGGCCGGAGGTCTCGAGGTGTTCGTCGCGGAGGGCGTCTACACCGCGATGTCGGCCCCCATCCATGTCGGGGGCCAGGTTGTCGGCAGCCTGACGGTGGGCTCAACGCGAGGGAAACGGCAGTACAGCGAGGTGGAACAGGAGATCCTCCTTGCCTTTGCCGAGCATGCGAGTCTCGCGTTGACCGACGAGCGGACTCTGGCGGCGGTTGACCAGGCCTTGCACGATTCGTTGACGGGGTTGGCGGGTCGCGCCTTGTTCTTCGATCGACTCGCTCACACCTTCGCCGCCGCCGGCCGCTCGGCGCTGCCCTTCGGCATGATCTTCATCGACCTCGACGGGTTCAAGGCGGTGAACGACCGGTTGGGCCATGCCGGTGGGGATCGATTGCTCGTGGAAGCGGCCTCACGCATCCAGGCCTGTCTCCGTGAAGCCGACACGGCGGCACGATTGGGCGGTGACGAGTTCGGGGTGCTCATCGAAAAGGTGTTGGGGATCGAGGTGATGATCGCCACCGCGGAGCGGATCGCGCGGGCCATGGCGGAGCCGTTCTCGGTGTTGGGCACGGATGTGGTGGTGACGGCCGGCATCGGTGTCGCGCTCAGCTCGGACGAGTTGCGTGACGGCGACGAACTGGTGCGCCATGCGGACGTCGCGATGTACCGGGCCAAGCGACGTGGCGGCGACTGCGTGGTGGTCTTCGATCCGTCGATGTCGGGTCAGGGCCAGTTGTCCTAAACCTGTAGTATCGGACGCGTGAGCGACGTGATCAGTCCTGCAAGCTCGTTTGGCCCCAATGCATGGCTGGTCGACGAGATGTACGAGCAGTACCTCCTCGATGCCGGGTCGGTCAGCGAGGCGTGGCGAGAGTTCTTCGCCGACTATCGCAAAGGCGTGGCGCCGACCGTCACGCCGGCGCCGAAGCCCGAGGCCCCGACGATTTCGCCCGAAGCGGCCCCGATCCCGGCAGCGCCGGTCAACGGGAGCCTGGTGCCTGCGGCGCCGGCGCCGCAGGCTTCGCCGGCCATGACCGCGCCGCCCAACAAGGCTGCGGAGCCCATCCGAGGGGTTGGGGCTCGCATCGTCACCAACATGGAGGCCAGTCTCGGTGTTCC
>JACOTK010000171.1 GCA_016178435.1 Actinomycetota bacterium | reverse complement strand
GGGCACCGTCGGAGGCACCGTCGCTGCGGTCGTCGTGGTCGCGAGCTCGGTCGTGGTGGTCGTTGTGGAGGTGGTCGAGGTCACCGGCAGGCGCGTGAGAACCTTCTCGGCGGGTTCGCCACCACCTCGCCCACCCATCGACAAGGTCGCTGCGACCAGAGGGATGGCGCCGACCAACACTGGGCCGACGAGGCGCCTGGGACGGGTGAAGAGCTGCCGTGACCATCCCCACATCGTCGACCCCCCGAGACGAGCCCCCGCCATCTCCATGTCGGGGGGACGGTACTCAGTGTAACCGGCTCACCTGCCGCGACGGCGGTCCTGCTCCTTGAGCTTTCGCTTGCGGATGCGTAAAGCCGTTGGCGTCACCTCGACCAACTCGTCGTCGGCGATCAGCTCGATCGAGGTCTCGATGGTGAGGGGCTTCGGTGGGGTCAACTTGATGGCGTCGTCGGCAGCATGGGTTCGGATGTTGGTCTTCTGCTTCTCGCGCACCGCATTGACGACCATGTCGCCCGGACGGCTCGATTCGCCCACGATCATGCCTTCATAGGTCACCTCACCGGGACCTACCACCAGCTCACCGCGAAGTTGCAGGTTGTCGAGCGCGTACGCCGTGGTGACACCCGATCGATCGGCGACCATGGCGCCACCTCGCCGGGTTGGAAGCTCGCCGACCCAGGGCACCCATCCCCGATGCCGGGTGTGCAGCAGGATCGTTCCTCTCGTCGAGGTGAGCAACTCGGTTCGCAGGCCGATCAATCCGCGGGCCGGAGCCTCGAAGGTCACGATGGTTCGGCCCGGATACCCGGGACGCATGTCGACCACTTGGCCCTTTCGGGGAGCCAGGGATTGCGTCACCGTTCCCACGTGCTCATCGGGAACGTCCGCCGTACCCTCCTCCAGGGGCTCATGACGCCGGCCGTCGATTTCGCGGGTCACGACCTCGGGACGACTCACCTCGAGCTCGTAGCCCTCCCGACGCATCGACTCGATCAGCACCGCCAGCTGAAGCTCACCTCGCCCGGCGACCTGGAGGACGTCGGGCGACTCCGTCTCCTCCACCTTGATGGCCACGTTGCCGAGGATCTCGCGCTCCAGGCGCTCACGAAGATGACGGGAGGTCACGTAGCTTCCATCACGGCCCGACAACGGCGAGGTGTTGACGCCGAACGTCATGCGCAACACGGGTTCGTCAACCGACAGGCGAGGCAGCGGGTCGAGATTCGCCGGGTCGGCAACCGTATCGCCGATCTCGATCTCGGGAAATCCGGCCAGCACGAACAGGTCGCCGGCTTCGATCTGGTCCACCTGCACGCGGCCCAGACCCTCCACCCCCAGGAGCTGGGACGGCTTTCGTGCAACCGTCGAGTTCTCGGTCTCCTTCATCAACATGACCGGGCCGTTCGCTCGCATCGTTCCCCGCACCACCCTGCCGATGGCGAGACGACCGAGGTACTCCGAGGCATCGAGATTGGTGACGAGCGCCTGCAGCGGACCCTTCGGGTCCCCAAGGGGGGCAGGAACGGTCGCGACGAGACTGTCGAGCAGCGGTGCCAGATCGGCACCGGCGTCGGGCATGCCAACCCCAAGCATCGACCGCCCCTCGCGGGCGATCGCCGAGACAACGGGGAACTCGATGTGGTGATCGGGGACCTCGAGATCGACAAACAGCTCGTAGATCTCGTTCAACACCTCCTCCGCCCTCGCATCCGATCGATCGACCTTGTTGAGCACCACGACCGCAGGCAGATCGAGTGCAACGGCCTTCGAAAGGACATACCGGGTCTGAGGCAGAGGGCCCTCCGCGGCGTCGACCAGGAGCAGGACACCGTCGACCAAAGTCAGAGCGCGCTCCACCTCGCCTCCGAAGTCAGCGTGGCCGGGGGTGTCGACCAGGTTGATCTTGATCCCCTTCCAGTGCACCGATGCCACCTTGGCCAAGATGGTGATGCCACGTTCCCGCTCCTGATCGTTCGAATCGAGAATACGATCGACAACAGCCTCATGGGCGGCGAACACCCCGGTGGCACGAAGGATGGTGTCGATCAAGGTGGTCTTGCCGTGATCGACGTGGGCGACAACCGCAACGTTGCGCAAAGGGCGCGGTGCGACGTCTTCCGAACTCAAAGGGGTGGAGGACACAGGTTGGTTTTCCAGGTTTCGGGGGTGGGTGGGGCTGACGTCAGTCAGGAAGGTGAGGGGTCTTCCTCTTCGTCGTGCAAACACCACGAGGCATGTTCGTCACCCGGCTGGGTGCCGCACTCCGGGCACGGCTCCAGCGCGCGAAAACCCTCGTCATCGAGACGAATCTCGACAGAGGTGTGCTTAATGGCCCGGGCTTCTTCGAAGCGCCGATGACGACCCTTTTTCACGTGGGCTCTCCCGGCTTGAAAAGGCTGAAGATAGCGCAACTGACAATACGGTTCTCATCTTATCGGCTCGGCTGCCTCCATCCATGCTTTCGGAAAGATGTCACCAGGCGCAGCGGCCTCACTCCGGCTCGTCCCCGGTACGTTTCGGCTGATCCCAGACCATCGACGGCGTGGGAAGATCGAAGGTGACGGGCAAACCCGACCGCTGTTCGAGTGCCAGGCCACCCTTGCCGTCGAAGGCCAACGCGTAGTTGCCGCTCAGGAGTTGACGTATGGGCTCGCCGAGGAGCCCGGCCCGCCATCCATGTGCCAGCCGTGCGTCTGCATCCTCGTTGAGAAATGCCCCGACATCGGCTCGGGTCGCCAACTGCGATGCCTCGATGCGCAGCGTTTTGCTCATCTGGGCCAACCACGCCGAGACAAGCCCCACGGCCGCATTCATGTCCCGGTCGATGTCATCGATCCGCTGCGGCCGCAGAACTTCGTCCTTGTTGCGCAGCCCGGCCCTGACCACCTGCAGGATGAGTTCGCCCTCCTCGCCCCTCGCCACCCGTTGGTCGATGCCCCGGATCGCAGCGAGCTGATCGAGTGTCCTGGGTGATCGATGGGCGATGCCGCTGATCGCCATGTCCGCCAGAACGAAGCGGACGGGAACGTCGAGCTGCGCCGCACGCCGCTCGCGCCAGGCTGCCACGGCCTGGGCCACGGCCCTCGCCGATCCCCGAAGTTGGCGGCATTCCTTGATGCGCATCCATGCCAACTCTGGGTCGGTCGGATGCCAGGAGCGGGAGCGGAGCAACTCGCACTCCTCCTCGGCCCATGTCAACCGACCGGCATCGGACAGCTCGTCCTTGAGGATCGAGGCCAATGTCAGGAGATGGTGGACGTCCGAGGCTGCGTACAGCTGCTGGTCGACATCAAGCGGCCTGCGCAACCAGTCGGTCAGCCGATTGGCCTTCGACAGGTCGACACCCAGGATCTGCAATGCCAGTGTCGCCAACGAGGGCGTGGAGAATCCGACGAACCCGGCAGCGATCTGGGTGTCGAACAATGCGGCGGGAACCGTGCCGCAAGCGCGCTGCAGCACCAACAGATCCTGGGCGGCGGCATGCATGACCGCCAGGCCCGGCCCCCTCAGCACACGTTCGAAGGGGAGCAGATCGACGGCAAGAGGATCAATGAGCACACACCCGCCCGGCCAGGCGAGCTGCACCAGCGCCACCTTCGGATAGTAGGTGCGCTCCCGATGAAACTCGGTGTCCACGGCGTAGGCGGGCTCGCCCGAGAGCTCCTCGATCACCTCGACAAAGTCCGCGTCGTCATCGATGAGACGATGGGTCTTCAGTCGGCCCTCCTCGTCGCGTTCAGGAGCCAACGCCCACTCAGCCTTCGTTGCTTCCCTCAACCACGGCGTGGCCGGCATCGATCCAACCCAGTGTGCCGCCGGCAACGTTGACACCGCGTCGGCCATGCGCGCTCAGGATGCCGAGAGCCCTGGCACTCCGTCCTCCGGACCGACAGATCAGGTACACGTCGCGGTCGTCGGGCACCTCGCCGGCGCGTTCGCCGACCTGGTCCAGGGGCAACAACCTCGCTCCCGGCACGTGACCCTCGGCGTACTCCTCGGGCGAACGCACATCGATGAGCACGATGCCCTTCTCGATGAGCGCCGCCAACTCGTCGACGGAGACCTCCGGGATCCGATTGCTGTCCATGCCACAGTCTGGCCTGTCCCGACCCGAAATGCCCGCCACAGCACTCCGCAGGCGAACTTCGTGCCGCGGCCGTCGGCTCATCGCGCAAGATCGTCGGGGCTGTTCACGTTGCGCAACCATGCCTCATCGAGGCCCTCGACCACCACCGCCTCGATACTCTCGATCACCGCATGCACCGCACGTTCGCCGGCGCCAAAGGCCGCCTCGACCTGTGGCAGAGCAGACCGGCGCCAAACGGCGTGAAGAGGCTCCAGGCGACCCCGCTGCGCCGCCACGCACACCTGGGCCCTCGGGTGGGAGTCCATGACGCCGAGGACGGCTGCCACGCTCGATGCGCACACGCCCGGGAGATCGCAGGCCAGGATCACCACCCTGGCGTCCGCCTGCAGCGCCTGTTCCTGCGACACGTGGCGCAGGGCGGTGATGATCCCTCCGAGTGGGCCTTCGCCGGGGTACTCGTCGGGCACCGTCACGAGGCCGGGGATGACGCTCCGATAGGAGGCCTCATCTCCGCCGATCACGATTCGCCGGGATGCCCCCGCTCCCACGAGTGCCTGATGGGCAACGACCAACAAGGGCGTGCCCTCGATCTCGACCAAGGCCTTGTCGGCGCCCATCCGGTTGCTCGCACCGCCGGCCAGTACCGCGCCCCAGAGTGGGGCGTCCCCAGGTCGGATGACTCACTCCCCGGCCGTGAGCGTCGGGTCGAGTTGACCGAGGAAGATCGCACAGCGCTCGGCCTCATCCGTCTCGCCGATGATCGCTGCCTGACGCTGCAGACCCTGAAGCGCACGCAGGAAACCCCGGTTCGCCTCATGATGCCACCGGACGTAACCCGAACCCCGCCAACCGGCCTTGCGCAGATGATCGAGGCCTCGGTGGTAGGCGACACGAAAGCAGGCATAGGCCTCGACGTCGTCGCGGGCCAACAGACCCAGCTGCGCCCATGCATCGAGAAAGCTCGGGTGGTCGGCGACAACGGCCGCCACCGCATCGCGCCGAGCATGCTCGTCCGCCACAGACAACGCCGCCCGCAGGCCCTCCAGGACCTCGGCGGGCTCGGCTTCGAGGACGGTCTCGGGCAACCCGGAGGTCAAACGAACTGCATGGGTATCGGACATCGGCTCACCCTACCCAACACCGCTCGACGAACATCTCGATTCGTTGACGATTCGTCGGGATGACAGTCCCGTAGACCGGTGCAACGGTACGCTGACGCACGTGCTTCCCGAGACTCTTGACCCCGAAACGCTGCGGACCGGCATCATGGTGCTCATCGCCGTCCTGCTCATCGCTGCCATCGCAGGCTGGTACCTGGTCAGGAAGATGGTCTCCCGGGTGATCTTCTTCGGCATCCTCCTCGGGCTCGGGGCGCTGCTGTGGGGCGAGCGCGGTGACCTGCAAACCTGCCAACAGACCTGTTCGTGCAAGGTCTTCTCCTGGGATGTCCAGGTGCCCGGGTGCGCAAGCCTCGACAACGGGATTCCGAACCCCATGGGCCTCGGCGCGGTCGTCGGAGGCCCACCGCCCAAAGCCCTCTGATCGATCCGGCGAGGATCGAGGCGATCAGATCGATGAGCGGGCATGAGCGAGGCCCATCTCGCGGGCCCGGAGCACGAACTGGGCAAATTGCCGTGGGTGACTCAGGTGGGCTCCGTGGTCGGCATCCTCGAACACCATGCACTCGCCCAGTGGCGCCTCGTCGGCCAGCGTTCGGGCGGCTCTGATCAGATAGGGCTTCGACAGGGTGCCGTGGCCGGCCAGAATCGGAAGCCGCAACCCCGCCGGATCGTACGGCGGATCGTTCGGGTCGATGGAGGAGAGCTCGGCGACGAGCGCCACCCCCTCATCGCGTCGGGCCGCCCTCACCTTGCCCGGTAGCGCCAGCCACCGTTCCTCGCCGATGAGGCTGATCATGAAGGTCTCGCCGGCGGCCGCCGAGCCGGCTCCCTGTCGGGCCGCGGCCACCGCCGAGTTTCCCGGTGTGGCCGTCGGCCACCATGGCCGCCACATCATCGGCGCCTCGAAGGCGCCCACCGCCATGATCCGGCTCGGGCTCCACCGCGCTGCGCTCAGGCCGATGACTCCGCCGAAGCTGTGACCGACCACCACGGCGATGCGGTCGCCGATGAGGGCCAGCAGGTCGCCCACATGATCCTGCAGGCCGACCGGATCGTCACACGACGAACGCCCGTAGCCACGCCGGTCGTACCGCAGCACCGGCAACCCACCCAGATGGCGGACCGATCGGGCGAAGCTGCCGGCTCGATCGAGGGCGCCGTGGACGAGAACGATCAGCGGGTCGGGTTGATCTGCATGTGAGGTCGTCACCGACAGGCCGATCCCGGTCGTGTGGCTCGTCACCTCACCCTGACCAGCCGGAGGACGTCGGTGACCGGTTCGGGGTCGTCGGGGGAACCCGCGAGCACCGCCACGATGTCGCCTTTGGTCACGATTCCCATCTGGAACACCTCTTCGACCGCGTACCAGACGATCTCGTCGACGTTGGCGTATTCGTTGCACGAAAATGCGTCGACACCCCACGTCAGGCTGAGCTGCCCGGCAGTGCGAGGCGAGGGACTCATGGCGACGATCGGCGCCGTCGGGCGAAAGCGCGCAACAGAACGAGCGGTGCTGCCCGTGCGGGTACAACAAATGATGACGGCGGCATCAACATCGAGCGCAGCCCTCCATGCGGCGGCGGTCATGGCGGCGGTCATCCGCACATTCGAGGTCGCATCGGCCATGAGGGTGTTCTGTTGACGACCCAGGCGACCGCCCCACTGCACATAATTGGCCTCCCGCTCGGCTCGCTCGGCAACCCTGGCCATCGTGGCCACTGCAGCCACGGGATGATGACCGATTGCCGTCTCGGCGGAGAGCATCACGGCATCCGTGCCGTCGAAGACCGCATTGGCGACATCGGAGACCTCCGCACGGGTTGGCACCGGAGCCTGGATCATCGACTCGAGCATCTGTGTTGCGGTGATGACCGGGCGACCGAACGCAACACATTGGCGGATGATGCGCTTCTGGAGATGCGGCACGTCCTCGGGGGGAAAGCGCACGCCGAGGTCGCCCCGGGCGACCATGACGGCATCCGAACAGGCAATGATCGCCTCGAGGTCGTCGACCGCAGCGGTGGTCTCGATCTTCGCGACCAGCATCGGCCCGTCGGGACCGACCGCCTGACGCAACAGCTTGATGTCCTGGGCCGAGGTCACGAAGGAGAGCGCGACGAAGTCAACCCCGCCGCCCGCTCCCTGGACCGCATCGAGAAGTGCAAGGTCATGAGCGGTGGGAGCGGTCAGACTGAAGCGCGCCGGCGGGAGGTTGACGCCGGGGCGACCCTGCAGGCGACCTCCGTTGACCACGTTCGCCGTTGCGGACTCCGCATCGACCTCGGTGACGCGCAGCCCGACGGCCCCGTCGCCGAGAGCGATGACGTCACCGACCTCGATCTCGTCGAGAAGCGTGGCGTGCTCCACGATGATCCGCTCAGCCGAGCTGGCCGTTCGTCCGGATTCGTCCGCTTCGGCCGGCACGAACACCACCGTCGCGTCCGTCTCCAGCACCACGCCCTCGGGAGGAAACGCGACCGCACGGACCTTCGGACCGGGAAGATCGATGAGAATGCCGATCGTGCGGCCCTTTTCCTTCGATAGGCGCCGTACGAGCTCGATACAGGCGATGTGGTCAGCCACCTCACCATGGGCCAGCGCGATGCGCGCCACATCGAGGCCCGCGTCGATCAGCGCGTTGATCGTGGCCTCGTCGTTCGATGCCGGCCCCAGTGTTGCCACGACCTTGGTGCGTCTCGTCATCCCTTGAGGCTACCGAGTGATCAGGGCCTCCTTCGCCACCTTCTCACGATCGCTAGTTCAGGCTCGCTCGCAGGTCACGCGCCGCCTGCGCCGCATGGGCGATGACATCGTCGTCGCGGGCCTCGCCGGCGAGTCTTTCCCAGAGCGCCGCTGCGTCCGCCACCCGGCCGAGGCCCGCCAACACCTTGGCCCGTCGCCGGTAGACGCCGAAGTCGGCAGAGGGCATGACCAGTGCCAACCCAAGGATCCATTCCACCATCTCGAGGTCATTGGCCATCAGGGCGGCGCGTTCAAGATTGGCGAGCATGCGCCCGAGAATCTCGAGGGGTCCGACGACATCCAGGAAGGATGGCTCAAAGACGGCCTGTGG
>JACOTK010000267.1 GCA_016178435.1 Actinomycetota bacterium | reverse complement strand
GCCGCCGTGGCCAACGGCGCTCGTCACGGCGGGGCCTCGGTCCTCGGTGGTGGGCGTCACGATGCTCGGCAGTCGTCTCTCGGCGAATCCGAGGACCACGAGGAGCTGGTCGGCCCGAGCATCTGGTAGCAGTTTGATTCCTTTCTTGAATGTGAGCCGATTCGTCCGACAGGACACGGCAGCAACGGTGTGCGATCTCGACGAGAGGGCAGAGGGCAGAGCGCATGAATGAGATGGACGAAGTCGTTCAGGAGTTCCTGGTCGAGAGTTACGAGAACCTCGATCAACTTGACCGGGATCTGGTCAGCCTCGAAGAGAATCCAGGCGACACCGAAACCCTGGGGAGCATCTTTCGGATGTTCCACACCATCAAGGGAACGTGTGGGTTCCTGGGGTTCACCAAGCTCGAAGCGGTCACCCACGCGGGCGAGAACCTGCTCAGTGCCCTGAGGGAAGGTGAGCTCAGGATCAATCCCCAGATCGCCAGCGGTCTTCTGGCCCTCGGGGATGCCACTCGTGAGATCCTGGCCTCTGTCGAGGCGTCGGGCGCCGAAGGTGACGGGGACTATACGCATCTCGTTGTCCGGCTCACCGCCCTGCGAACCGGCGAAGCGGTGGACGGGGCCTCCCCGGAGGCGGCCGGCGACATCGTCGAGCCTGCCGATGTCGACACGCCCAGTGGGTCCCGACTCGGTGACATCCTGGTCGACGAGGGAAAGGTCACCCCCCAGGACGTCGAGCTGGCCGTCACGGAGCAGTCGCTCGGTGACGAGCGGCCCATCGGTGCGATCCTGATGGAGCACGGTGTGGCCGGTTCCGAGGAGGTGGGTGAGGCGCTGCAGAGTCAGGCAGAGCTCCGAGGTGGAGGCGTGTCCGAGGGATCCATTCGGGTGGATGTCAGCCTCCTGGACGGCTTGATGAACCTGGTCGGTGAGTTGGTGTTGGCTCGCAATCAGATTCTCCAGCTCGTTGCCAATGAACAGGACAACGATTTTCATGCTCCGGCGCAGCGACTGAACCTGATCACCACCGAGTTGCAGGAGGGGGTCATGAAGACCCGCATGCAGCCGATCGGCACCGTGTGGGGGCGGTTCCCGCGGGTGGTTCGTGATCTTGCGCTCAGTTGCGGCAAACAGGTTCGCATCGACATGGAAGGCGCGGAGACCGAGCTCGACAAGACCATCATCGAGGCCATCAAGGATCCGCTGACCCATCTGGTGCGCAACGCCCTCGATCACGGGATCGAGAGCCCCGACGACCGGGTTTCGGTCGGCAAGACCCGTGAGGGTCGTCTCGCCATGCGGGCTTTCCACGAGGGTGGACAGGTGATCATCGAGATCAGCGACGACGGCGCCGGGATCAACCCGACGAAGATCGTCGACCGGGCGATCGAACGCAACATCATCAGCGCAGACCAGGCCGCGCGGATGAGTGAACGCGAGATGTTGAACCTGATCTTCCTCCCCGGATTCTCGACCGCCGCAACGGTGACCAACGTCTCGGGACGAGGCGTCGGGATGGACGTGGTGAAGACCAACATCGAACGGATCGGCGGCACGGTCGACGTGTTGAGCGAGGTTGGCCGAGGCACGACCTTCAAGGTCAAGATTCCCCTGACGCTCGCCATCATTCCGGCGTTGGTCGTGACCTGTGCGGGCGATCGTTACGCCATCCCCCAGATCAGCCTGCTCGAGCTTCTTCGCCTTGAAGGTGATCAGGCGCAACAGGGGATCGAGTTCATCCACGGAGCCCCGGTCTATCGACTCCGGGGTCGACTCCTGCCGATCGTCGACCTGGGCGATCAGCTCCGGGGTGGTTCCGGCAGCGATCAGGGGAGCAGAGCAGATCGCGACGTCGTCAACATCGTCGTTCTCCAGGCCGACGACCGTCAGTTCGGCCTGATCGTGGACGACATCAACGACACCCAGGAGATCGTGGTCAAGCCGCTGGGTCTGCAGGTGAAGGACGTTCCGATCTTTGCGGGTGCGACGATCATGGGCGACGGTCTCGTCGCGCTCATCCTGGACGTGCTCGGCATTGCCCAGCAGTCCGGGGTCGTCACCGAGGCGCGTGAGCGGGCGCTGGTCGAGGAGGCGGCATCCGGCTCCGATGGGAACGAAGACCGTACGACGTTGCTGTTGGTTCGAGTGGGCGCAGATCGACGGATGGCCATTCCCCTGTCGGAGGTATCCCGCCTCGAGGAGTTCCCACGTGGGGCGTTGGAGCGATCCGGCATGCACGAGGTCGTTCAGTATCGGGAAGAGATCCTGCCCTTGGTGGATCTCACCGATGTGCTGGGAGTGGGTGCGTTCTCTCCCGAGGGCGAAGTGACGCCGGCCGAGGACGAGATGCTCAACGTCGTGGTCTACACCTATCAAGGGCACAACGTCGGTCTCATCGTGGGCGCCATCCTCGACATCGTGGAGGAGGAGGTCACCATGGGGCCTGATGGACGGATGCCGGCTGCCGTCGTGGTGCAGGGGCGGGTCACCGACCTTGTGGATGCCAACGCTGCAGTGGCATCGATGCGACTGTTCGATGACGATCGGGCCTTGCAGGCCCAGGGGGCGTGAGGGACATGGCTCAGGAGAATCAGTACTGCACATTCATGCTCGACAACCTCTTGTTCGGGGTCGAGGTGCAACAGGT